>NZ_AMPR02000124.1:0-40209 GCF_000307735.3 Cupriavidus sp. HPC(L)
AGCCGGCGACGTTCTTCATCACCTGGCCGCCGAACTGCAGCGTATCGCCGCGGCCGTCCATCATCTGCACGCCGAGCACGAAGTCGCGCAGCGCGCCAACGGACTGCCGGCGCGGGCCGGACAGGCCGGCCGCGACCGCGCCGCCCAGCGTCGCCCGGCTGACGCCATCGGTGCCGGCGAAGTGGGGCGGCTCGAAGGCCAGCATCTGGCGCCGTTCGGCCAGCGTCGCCTCGATCTCGGCCAGCGGCGTGCCGCAGCGCGCGGTGATCACCAACTCCGCGGGGTCGTAGTCGACGATGCCGGCATGGCCGCGCGTGTCCAGCACCTCGCCCTGGGGCGGCTGGCCGTAGAAGTCCTTGCTGCCGCCGCCGGTGAAGCGCAGCGGCGTACGGCTGGCGGCGGCGTGCCGGATGGCATCGCGAAAGGCGTCGAGCTTGTCTTGCATGGCGTTGGCAGGGATGGCTGGGGTTCTGGTTTTCTGGGGTTCGGGGCGTCCTGCGCGCGGCACGCGGCCGCGCCGGCGGGCGCTCTGGTTCTGTTGTTCGGTCGTTCGTCGTCGCGCCGCGTCAGGCGTTGTCGCCGACCTCGACCTGATACGGCGGCAGCTTCTTGCCGCAGTGCTTGCAATAGGAGGCGTCGGGGTCGTGCCCCTCGGTCAGGCAATGCACGCAGGTGCGCGTGGTCAGCGGGCGCCGGATGATGCTGGCGGCCAGTTCCGCGCCGACGATGCCGGTCGGGAAGGCGATGATGCCGTAGCCCAGCAGGATCGTCAGCGAGGTGATGAATTGCCCGAACGCGGTCTTGGGCACCATGTCGCCGTAGCCCGTGGTGGTCAGCGTCACGACCGCCCAGTACATGCTGCGCGGAATGCTGACGAAGCCGTTTTCCGGACCCTCGACCACATACATCACGGTGCCGAGGATCACGGTGATGATGAACACCGTGCCGAGGAAGACCGCGATCTTGCGCCGGCTGTTGGCCAGCGCGCGGTAGAGGATCTGCGCCTCCTCGAAGTAGACGGTCAGCTTCAGGATCCGGAACACGCGCAGCAGCCGCAGCAGGCGCACGTCGATCAGGAAGGCCAGCTCCGGCATGAAGAAGGCCAGCCAGGTCGGCATGATCGAGATGAAGTCGATGATGCCGAAGAAGCTGAACACGTAGCGCAGCGGCCGCCGGACCACCAGGATCCGCATCACGTACTCGGCGGTAAACAGCAGCGTGAACATCCACTCGAGCACGGTGAAGCCCACGCCGAGCCGCGCGTGGATCGCCGGCACGCTGTCGAACATCACCACCAGCACGCTGGCGACGATGGCCAGCAGCAACGCCACATCGAACTGCCGGCCCTCGCGCGTATCGGCCTCGAAGATGATCGTGTACCAGCGCTGGCGCCAGCCGGTCTCAGGCTTGCCCAGATACTGGCGCACGAACGCTTCCTGCCGGCGGCGCGGATCGTCGCGCGGGGCCTGGCGGGGGCCGTCGTTGCGAGGGGCTTGGCGGTAATTGGCCATCGGCGTGCGGGCCTCGCTCAGAAGCGCGGCAGGTCCGGATGCGGCAGCAGGCCGCGGCGCACATGCATCTTGCCGTATTCGGCGCAGCGCGCCAGCGTCGGAATGGCCTTGTCCGGATTGAGCAGCCGCGCCGGGTCGAAGGCCGCCTTGACGCGCAGGAAGGCCTCGCGCTCTTCGGGCGCGAACTGCACGCACATCGAATTGAGCTTCTCGACGCCGACGCCGTGTTCGCCGGTGACGGTGCCGCCGAGTTCGACGCAGGTCTCCAGGATGTCGGCGCCGAACAGCTCGGCGCGCTGCCACTCGTCATGGTCCGCGCCATCGAACAGGATCAGCGGGTGCATGTTGCCGTCGCCGGCATGGAACACGTTGATGCAGCGCAGGCCGTACTTGTGCTCCATCTGCTCGATGCGCTTGAGCAGCGTGCCGATGTGCTTGCGCGGGATGGTGCCGTCCATGCAGTAGTAGTCCGGCGAGATCCGGCCCGCGGCGGGGAAGGCGTTCTTGCGGCCGCTCCAGAAGCGCAGCCGCTCGGGCTCGCTTTGCGACACCGCGATGCGGGTCGCGCCGGAGGCGCGCAGCACCTCGCTCATCCGCTCGATTTCCTCGGCCACTTCCTCCGGCGTGCCATCGGATTCGCACAGCAGGATCGCGGCGGCGTCCAGGTCGTAGCCGGCATGGACGAATTCCTCGACCGCGGCGGTCGCCGGCTTGTCCATCATCTCGAGCCCGGCCGGGATGATGCCGGCGGCGATTACGTCGGCGACCGCATTGCCGCCTTTCTCGACGTCATCGAAGCTGGCCATGATGACCTGCGCCAGCTGCGGCCGCGGCACCAGCTTGACGGTGACTTCCGTCGTGACCGCCAGCATGCCCTCCGAGCCGATCAGTACCGCCAGCAGATCGAGACCCGGCGCGTCGGGCGCGGCGCTGCCGAACTCGACCACCTCGCCTTGCATCGTGATCGCGCGCACGCGCAGCACGTTGTGAACGGTCAGGCCGTATTTCAGGCAATGCACGCCGCCGGAATTTTCGGCGACATTGCCGCCGATGGTGCAGGCGATCTGCGACGAGGGGTCGGGCGCGTAGTACAGGCCGTACGGCGCGGCGGCTTCGGAAATGGCCAGATTGCGCACGCCCGGCTGGACCACGGCGGTGCGCGACAGCGGATCGATCGACACGATGCGCTTGAACTTGGCGAGCGACAGCACCACGCCGCTGGCGATCGGCATCGCGCCGCCGGACAGGCTGGTGCCGGCGCCGCGCGGCACCACGGGCACGCGCAGCCGGTGGCACAGCCGCAGGATCGCGATCACCTGTTCCTCGCTGTCGGGCAGCACCACCGCGAGCGGGACCTGGCGATAGGCCGCCAGGCCGTCGCATTCATAGGGGACCGTGTCCTCGGGGCGCGTCAGCAGCGCCGGCTCGGGAAGGATGCGCGCGAGTTCGCGCAGCAGCTCTGCGGTCTGCTCGGGCGACAGCGCGGCGGCCAGCGCGGCGGAGGAGGCCGCGGGGATGGCGGCGTCTTGCGGGGCGTTCATGGCGACTCCTGTATGGCCTCGCGGCGCTGGCGGCGCGGGCGAGGCGGGGACGGCAGACTATAGCGCAGGCCATGCCCGCGCAGCCGCCGCCACACGTGAATTCGGCGCGCCGCGCCGATCAAATCCGTTCATGCCGGGGCGGCATCGCGCCGTGTCTTACCACTCGAGGCTGAGCAGCCAGTCGACGAAGTAGCGGGCCTCGGGCTTGAGCGGCGCCTGTTCGCGCTCGACGATGTAGTAGCCATGCGGCGACTCCGATTCGATATCGAGCAGCCGCACCATCTGGCCCAGCGACAGCCAGTGCCGCGCCATGCGCTGGCGCACCAGGGCCACGCCCTGGTTCGAGGCGACCGCCTCGAGCATGAAGCCGATGTCGTTGAACTGGGGGCCGCTCTGCGGCTCGGGCCAGTCGAGCCCGGCGGTCTCGAACCAGGGCTTCCACGGCTCCAGCGGACTGCGCAGCAGCACCAGATTGGCCAGGTGCTCGGGGCGCGTGATCGAGCGTCCGTCGATCCGTTCATAGTACTCGCGGCCGCAGGCCGGAAACACCGGCTCGACCAGCAGCCGCGTGGTCTTCAGGTCCGGATAGCGTCCCGTGCCATAGCGGATCTCGACGTCGGTGTCCTCGGCCTTCACATCGAGGAAGGGGATGGCCAGCTGCAGTTCCAGGTCGATATGCGGATAGAGCGCGCCGAACTCGGGCAGCCGCGGCACCAGATGCTGGCGGCCGAAGGTCGGCGGCGTGGCGACCCGCAGCCGCGTGCGCATCTTGTTGTACTCGGGCCGGGCCAGCTCGTTCAGCGACTTGAGCGCGTCCTGCACATTGCGCAGGTAGCGGGTGCCGGCCGCGGTCAGCCGCAGCGCGGTGTTGGCGCGCACGAACAGGTCCTCGCCCCACAGCTCCTCGAGATTCTTGATCCGGTGCGACACCGCGCTGGGCGTCACCGACAGCTCCTCGGCCGCGCGGGCGAAGCTGCCCAGCCGCGACGCCGCCTCGAAGGCGATCAGCAGATGGAGCGGCGGGATGCGGTTGAACAGCGCGGCCATGAGCGGGATATCGGTTATGTCGGGTGTTGCTCGCGGGGCTCAGCGGCTCGGGCGGAAGATCTTGCCCGGATTGAGGATGCCGTTCGGGTCCAGCGCCCGCTTGATCGCGCGCATCAGGTCCAGCGCGTCCTCGCCATGCTCGCTGACCAGGAAGTCCATCTTGTGCAGGCCGACACCGTGCTCGCCGGTACAGGTACCGCCCATCGCCAGCGCGCGCGAAACGATCGCCGCGTTCAGGGCCTCGGCCTGTTCCAGCTCCTCGGGCTTGTCGGGATCGGTCAGGATCGCCACGTGGAAATTGCCGTCGCCGACGTGGCCGACGATCGGGCAGGGCAGGCCGGACGCGATCAGGTCGCGCTCGGTCTCGACCACGCAGTCGGCCAGCCGCGAGATCGGCACGCAGACGTCGGTGGTCACCGCGCGGCAGCCCGGCTTGAGCTGCAGCATCGCGAAGTAGGCGGTATGGCGGGCGTTCCACAGCCGGCTGCGGTCTTCCGGCCGCGTCGCCCATTCGAAACCCTGGCCGCCATGCTCGGCGGTGATCTGCTGCACGGTCTCGGCCTGCTCGCGCACGCCGGCCTCGGTACCGTGGAATTCGAAGAACAGGTGCGGGCTTTCCGGCAGCGTCAGGCGATCGTGGCGGTTGATCGCGCGGATCGCCAGCGCGTCGACGAACTCGACCCGCGCCACCGGCACGCCGAGCTGGATCGTGTCGATCACGGCCCGCACCGCGCTGCCCATGTCGGGGAAGGCGCAGACCGCGGCCGAGATCGCCTCGGGCTGCGGATACAGCCGCACGGTGATCTCGGTGATGATGCCGAGCGTGCCTTCGCTGCCGACGAACAGCCGGGTCAGGTCGTAGCCGGCCGAGGACTTGCGGGCATGGGTGCCGGTCTTGATCACGCGGCCGTCGGCGGTGACCACGGTCAGCGCCAGCACGTTCTCGCGCATCGTGCCGTAGCGCACGGCGTTGGTGCCCGACGCCCGCGTCGCGCACATGCCGCCAAGCGAAGCGTCGGCGCCCGGATCGATCGGGAAGAACAGGCCGGTGTCCTTGATTTCCTGGTTCAGCTGCTTGCGGGTGACGCCCGGCTGAACGGTAACGGTCAGGTCTTCCGGCTGCACCGCCAGCACCTGGTTCATCTGCGACAGGTCCAGGCTGATGCCGCCGGCCACGGCCAGCAAATGGCCCTCCAGCGACGAGCCCGCGCCGTAGGGAATCAGCGGCACGCCATGGGCGTTGCACAGCCTGGCGACCTCGGCGACTTCCTCGGTGCTGTGGGCGAACACGACGGCATCGGGCGGGGCCGGCGGAAACGGCGATTCGTCGCGCCCGTGGTGATCGCGCACGCCGGCCGACGTGGTGAAGCGCTCGCCGAAGCGCGCCTGCAGGGCGTCGGCCACTTCCGGCGGCAGCGGACGGCGGGTCAGGGCGGCGTGGGGCGTGGGATGGTTCATGCTGGTCTCCGGCGAGGCTGGGCGGGCGGCTTTGCCTTGGCTGGCCGCGGTGGCCATGAATGGTCGTCATTCTGGGCGACCGCCGAGCCGCTGCCCTTTGTCTGGATGCGGCCGCGCGAGGGCGGCCGGGTGTTGCGGACCCCGTTATTCTACGCCGCGTGCATGCCGCGCCATAATGCGGCTTCGACAGGGAGAACTTCCATGGGCAATCGATTGAGCCGGATCGCGACCCGCACAGGCGACGCGGGCACCACCGGACTGGGCGACGGCAGCCGCACCGGCAAGGACAGCCTGCGCATCGCCGCGATCGGCGAGGTGGACGAACTGAACGCGCAGCTCGGGGTGCTGCTGACCGAGGCGCTGCCCGACGACATCCGCGCCGCGCTGTTGCATATCCAGCACGACCTGTTCGATCTGGGCGGCGAGCTGTCGATCCCCGGCTACACGCTGGTCAAGCCGGAGCAGGTCGTCCAGCTCGACGACTGGCTCGCGCACTACAACGCCGATCTGCCGCGGCTGGCCGAATTCATCCTGCCGGGCGGCACCCGCGCCGCGGCGCTCGCCCATGTCTGCCGCACCGTCTGCCGGCGCGCAGAACGGGCGCTGGTCGCGCTGGGCGCCGTCGAAGCGGTCAACGAGGCGCCTCGCCAGTACCTGAACCGGCTGTCGGACCTGCTGTTCGTGCTGGCGCGCGTCGCCAACCGGGCCGGCGGGCAGACCGACGTGCAGTGGCAACGCGGCCGCAAAAATTGATTTGACATAAGTGACGGTTCGGGCGGATTCTCGCCCCGGCGGCGCCCGAGCCGGGGCGCCCTAAAAACCAACAAAATTACTCGGATTTGCCGGCTCCGCCCTTGAAAAGGTGCCGGCCGGCCACACTTCGGCCTCAGGTTGAGTTGAGGCCGCGCGGATAGCGATGGCTCAAGAGGAGAGAATAAATGGGTAAGATCATCGGTATCGACCTCGGTACCACCAACAGCTGCGTCTCGATCATGGAGGGCAACACCCCCAAGGTGATCGAGAACTCGGAAGGGGCGCGTACCACCCCCTCGGTCATCGCCTACATGGAAGACGGCGAGATCCTGGTCGGCGCCCCCGCCAAGCGCCAGGCAGTGACCAATCCCCGCAACACCCTGTACGCCGTCAAACGGCTGATCGGCCGCAAGTTCGAAGAGAAGGAAGTCCAGAAGGACATCGGGCTGATGCCGTACTCGATCGTCAAGGCCGACAACGGCGACGCCTGGGTGTCGGTGCGCGACCAGAAGCTGGCCCCGCCGCAAGTCTCGGCCGAAGTGCTGCGCAAGATGAAGAAGACCGCCGAGGACTACCTCGGCGAGCCGGTGACCGAAGCGGTCATCACCGTGCCGGCGTACTTCAACGACGCCCAGCGCCAGGCCACCAAGGACGCGGGCCGCATTGCCGGCCTGGAAGTCAAGCGCATCATCAACGAGCCGACCGCGGCCGCGCTGGCCTTCGGCATGGACAAGAACGAGAAGGGCGACCGCAAGATCGCGGTGTATGACCTCGGCGGCGGTACCTTCGACATCTCGATCATCGAGATCGCGGACGTCGACGGCGAGAAGCAGTTCGAAGTGCTGTCGACCAACGGCGACACCTTCCTCGGTGGCGAGGACTTCGACCAGCGCCTGATCGACTACATCATCGGCGAGTTCAAGAAGGAGCAGGGCGTCGACCTGTCCAAGGACGTGCTCGCGCTGCAGCGCCTGAAGGAAGCCGCCGAAAAGGCCAAGATCGAACTGTCGAGCTCGCAGCAGACCGAAATCAATCTGCCGTACATCACGGCCGATGCCTCGGGCCCGAAGCACTTGAACCTGAAGATCACCCGCGCCAAGTTCGAAGCGCTGGTCGAGGAACTGATCACCCGCACCATCGAACCGTGCCGCATCGCGATCAAGGACGCGGGCGTCAAGGTCAGCGACATCGACGACGTGATCCTGGTCGGCGGCATGACCCGCATGCCGAAGGTGCAGGAGCAGGTGCGCGAGTTCTTCGGCCGCGACGCACGCAAGGACGTGAACCCGGATGAAGCCGTGGCGGTTGGCGCGGCGATCCAGGGCTCGGTGCTGTCCGGCGATCGCAAGGACGTGCTGCTGCTCGACGTGACCCCGCTGTCGCTGGGCATCGAGACGCTGGGCGGCGTGATGACCAAGATGATCAGCAAGAACACCACGATCCCGACCAAGCATGCGCAGGTGTTCTCGACGGCCGACGACAACCAGCCGGCGGTGACGATCAAGGTCTACCAGGGTGAGCGCGAGATGGCCAGCGGCAACAAGCTGCTGGGCGAGTTCAACCTGGAAGGCATCGCTCCGGCGCCGCGCGGCATGCCGCAGATCGAGGTGTCGTTCGACATCGACGCCAACGGCATCCTGCACGTCGGCGCCAAGGACAAGGCGACCGGCAAGGAAAACCGGATCACGATCAAGGCCAACTCGGGTCTGTCGGAAGAAGAGATCCAGCGCATGGTCAAGGACGCCGAGGCCAATGCCGAGGAAGACCGCAAGGCCCGCGAACTGGCCGACGCGCGCAACCAGGCCGACGCGCTGGTGCACTCGACCCGCAAGGCGCTGACCGAGTACGGCGACAAGCTGGAGTCGGGCGAGAAGGAAAAGATCGAGGCTGCCATCAAGGAACTGGAAGACGCCGCACGCGGCGGCGACAAGACCGAGATCGACGCCAAGGTCGCGGCGCTGTCCGAAGTCAGCCAGAAGCTGGGCGAGAAGGTCTACGCCGACATGCAGGCCAAGGCGGGCGAATCCGGCGCCGCCGGTGCGGGTGCCGGCGCTGGCGCGGCCGGCGGTGCGCACGACGCGCAGCCGCAGGACGACAACGTCGTGGATGCCGAGTTCAAGGAAGTCAACGACAAGAAGTAATGCGACGGACATGGGATGGCGCGGGCCTTGCGCCGGCGCCATGCCAGTCCCGACGCCGGGCGGCGGATATCGGACCAAGCGCGGACCTGCGGGCCGGCGCCGTCGGATTTCCCCGCTCGGCTTTTTGCTATTCGTCGACCGGCGCGCATGTGCGCGGGGGTCGGCCAATCAGGGTTTGAGCCACCATGGCAAAACGTGACTACTACGAAGTGCTCGGGGTGGGCAAGAACGCGAGCGACGACGACATCAAGAAGGCGTATCGCAAGCTCGCGATGAAGTACCACCCGGACCGCAATCCGGACAGCAAGGATGCGGAGGAGAAATTCAAGGAGGCCAAGGAGGCCTACGAGATGCTCTCCGACCCCGAAAAGAAGGCGGCCTACGACCAGTACGGCCACGCGGGCGTGGACCCGAACATGGCGGGCGGCTTCGGCGGTGCCCAGGGCTACGGCGGCTTCGCCGAGGCCTTCGGCGATATCTTCGGCGACATCTTTGGCCAGGCAGCCGGCGGCCGGCAACGCGGCGGTCCGCAGGTCTATCGCGGCGCCGACCTGCGCTACAGCATGGAGATCACGCTCGAGCAGGCCGCGCACGGCCACGAGGCGCAGATCCGCGTACCGCACTGGGACGACTGCGATCACTGCCACGGCAACGGCGCCGAGCCGGGCTCGCACGTCGAGACCTGCCCCACTTGTAAAGGCATCGGCCAGGTCCGCGTGTCGCAGGGCTTCTTCACGATGCAGCAGACTTGCCCGAAGTGCCACGGCACCGGCAAGTACATCCCCAAGCCGTGCGTCAAATGCCACGGCCAGGGCAAGATCAAGACGCAGAAGACCCTCGAGGTCAAGATCCCGGCCGGCATCGACGAAGGCATGCGGATCCGCTCGACCGGCAACGGCGAACCCGGCATCAACGGCGGCCCTCCGGGCGACCTCTATGTCGAGGTCCATATCAAGCCGCACCCGGTGTTCGAACGCGACGGTGACGATCTGCATTGCCAGATGCCGATCTCGTACGCTACCGCCGCGCTGGGCGGCGACCTCGAAGTGCCGACGCTGAACGGCAAGGCCAGCTTCCCGGTCCCCGAAGGCACCCAGACCGGCCGCACCTTCCGCCTGCGCGGCAAGGGCATCAAGGGCGTCCGCTCCGGCACGCCGGGCGACCTCTACGTGCACGTCAACGTCGAGACGCCGGTCAAGCTGACCGAAGCCCAGAAGGAACTGCTGCGCCAATTCGACCGCTCGGTCCACGAAGGCGGCTCGCGGCATAGTCCACAGGAGCAGTCTTGGTTGGATAAGGTGAAGAGTTTTTTCAGCTGAGTGGTGTTTTCCCCGCGATCGCGGGGAACAACAAAAAAGCCGCGCCCTTATGTTGGGCGCGGCTTTTTCTTTGGTGCTGGATTGTCGTGCTAAGGCCGGTCTGCTGTGCCGTTACACGACGTTGCATAGAAGCGTAGTGCAGCCGCGATTCGGCTTTGTCCGTTCAGTGCCTGTTTCCCACTTCTTCGGCTGCGGCGGTACCCAGTCGATCCGCTTCGGCTCCACGAAGCGGAAGGATTTGACGTCTTGTCGCCAGGTTGCATTGGGTTCGTAGTCAGGGTGCACGACATGGAAGGTGTCGGCGAACGCTTGCTTCATCGACTCCTCGTTGTCGAAGGGGCCGAGGACGTTCAGTGATACTCCTTTATTTTCCGCGGCCAGCAGGCGGAGCTTGTAGTGATTTGTCGAGGTGTAGAAGTCAGGCCCTTTTTCCATTCGAGCACAGATCAGCGGGATGTCCTGCTTCAACTCCTGTCGACGGTAGCTCGTATCTTTTATCAGCAAGCCGTAGGTATTGCAGTAGAAGTGATCGGCCAAGGGCGGAGCGGGAGGCAATACCGGGACGCCGGGAAAGTGGCGTTGCAGAAACCGGCCCTTGGGGCCGGGGCCGTATAGCAGCTCGAAATCTTCCATGTCGATTACGCCGTTTAAAAGGCCTGCTACCAGCACAATGTCGTGTCTCGAATCGTGCAGTGGTAATTTTTGAGCATCGGCGGCGGAAATTCCTAGACGCGTGAGGTGATGTGGCTTGATCCCGTCGGGATGGTCAGAGTCTCTGCGGACGTGTTGGACAAACAGATCCAGGGTGTCAAAAAACACCTTGCGCGTTATCTTGTTGGCCGCGTACGCGGAAGCTACCAGCAGGATGGCCGGGATGCCCAAAAAATGTATGTGGGCACCATGAACGGCGAGGTTATGGGCTTTTAGCACCGTCAGCATGTCGTCTTTTCGCTGTGGGTCGGATTTACGCGCATTCGCGATTCCCTCGACCGATTGGTCGCTTCGCGCGATAGCGAACTGCTCTAAACGCTTCGCTCGTGAAGGCGACGTATCGCTGCAAGTGCGCGAATTCGACCCTAAGGCTCGACGCGCATATTCCGCGGGGTTTAGCGCGTTGAAAGGTGAGGAGCGGCTAGTGGAGGTCTGGAGCATGGTGTAGTCCCTGAGATTGGAGTGGGGGGCCGACTTGCGCGGAGATCTCGGAATGGAACTGGTCACGCAACTCGGGCGCGATATGACGCACGGACCGATTTTTCTGCGGCTTTACAAGCAACTTGGGATTGGCTCCCTTTGAGCCCGATGCCTCTGTCTCCTCCAAAGACTTAGATGCGCGTGGAACGAAATGGGCGTTGAACCACAGCAGTTCCGTCGACACCGATACCGTTCTGGTCTCGTTCAGCATCACGCCGCCGTGGAGACCGAATTCCTCTTCGCGATAGTCATTCACGTATGCGCCGACTCCGCCAAGCTTGTAGTGCGCGTTTGTTGTCAGCAGGTCCAAGCATCGCTGTGCCAAACCGTAGCGACTCGGCAAATCACCAAGTGGTGAACTCGCCCCGGTCAGTCCTTCCGCCAGCGCTATCAACGTGTTGAGCTCGGCGAGCTTGTCATCTGACAGATATCGCCGAATCATGAAGGTCTGCCGGCAATCCCGAGCGTGCAAGAGCAAGTATTGCTTGCACCTCTCGAGGTCCAGTTTGATTTCTTCAGGCGCCAGCGAGTCGTTGTAGTCGCTCCACTCTTTGCGCAGGCTGTCCGCGTTCAAATGTGCGATCAAATCGTTGACATCGCGGAAAACGATGTCCCACGCGAGCGAAGGCTGGGTGACGCCATCTCTTGTTTCTCGACGAATGAAATGTTGGGTGCCCCGCTCTCCAAACGTTGCAGTGACACCGAGCACCTCGCCTGTTGATAGCCCGCTCTGGAGATGGTCGGTCAATTTTGTTGGCAGTACGGTAGCGAGGGCGCGCAGGGCCGCGTTGTATCGAGAGCCGGACCCCATCCCGTGAACCGCCAATCGCGTGGACCCGGTGCGGTCGACGCGCGCTTGTTGCGACCGGATATCCGTCCCCCTGCCAAAGCGTGCGTTGACGGAGGCCTGAAGAAACCCTTCTTTTACCTTGACGCCAGCGCCGACCGAAATACCGGCGTTGACGCTTTCGTTCGATGTCTTATTATCAAAAACATTCAGAGCGAGTGCTCCGGTCAGAAGCGGTTGAAAGCACTGGTAGCACAGTTCGCGAAGCGCGCGATCAGGTTTTGACTGATA
The DNA here is from genome assembly GCF_000307735.3 of Cupriavidus sp. HPC(L). NCBI lineage: Bacteria > Pseudomonadati > Pseudomonadota > Betaproteobacteria > Burkholderiales > Burkholderiaceae > Cupriavidus > Cupriavidus sp. HPC(L). The sequence goes on from NZ_AMPR02000124.1 coordinate 12,040, forward strand.
TGGTCGTGCAGCCAGATCCTTTTCAACCTTGCTCGCCAATTTATTGCCGAATACTACGTTGACGACGTTCTGACTCGTCTTTACCCACTCTCTTGAGCCGGGGATCGCTGGGGCACGGATGGCGATGCCGGTCTCGGTGCCGTCTCCATCGACATAACTGGCGTCTACACCGACGTCCAGGGCGGTCGCCGTCGATACGGTGATACCCGCCCCGACCTGGCCGCTCTTCGAGTTCGTCTCGCTCACCATTATCGTTTGACCGCCGACAGAACTACTCAGGATGCCGAAACTTCTCGTATGGGTGGAGGTACTGGCATGCGAGACAGAGACGCCGATGGTCGGTGCCGGACCTGCGAGTATTGCGGCTGCGCCTGCGCCAATGCTGACGCTGACGCCCACGCCTCCGGTCCTTGAAATGCTGCCTTTGGCACCGTTACCGAGATTGGTGTCCATTCGGTGACTTGCGATCTGTCGGAGATCTTCCCGGGTGCGCGGCGCCTCGGGCAGGACCACCGCGGCATCCACCTTGTCACGGCCTGCTCGAAGCATGGCGACGATTTGCCGATTCTGCTGGAAGCGGCGACCTATCTCGGGCACTTCTTTAGCTACTTCGGGCAGCGACGAGGTCGTGTGGGAGGCGGAGACCGTTGTAGTGAGTATGCCGGTGTCCTCAGCCCATTCGTCGATCAGTTCAAGATCGATTTGTTTAATGCCGTTCAATTCGGCTTCGATTTCTTGCCGATGTGGGCGGGCGGCTGGTAGATCCATTAGCTCGCTGATCACTGCCTTCTTGAATGGATCTGTGACGGCGTACGCGTGTAGACGCATGCCGAATTCGGTGCAGATCAGCCATTGCGTGAGAAGACTGTATCGGACAAGGTAGGGGACTTGGTGGGTGGCAATATCATCCTGCGCCGCCACACCGAATGGGTGTTTTTGCTGGAGAGCGAAGCCTCCATTCGGATACTGCGCTTGCAAGGCCATCAGATGCTCACGAAGCTCTACCAGACATGTCTTGGTGTCGCCCTGGATGTGGACCTGGTGATTTGACTTTCGAAGATCGTCCTCCGAGCAGGACTGAATCGCACTATCGACCTCGATCTTCCGTATCAAGTTGTCGAGTCGCCCCAAAACATCATCCAGCTCCAGATCCAATTGCCGGGCGGCTTCTGTCGACAAACCAAGCTTCCGTGTCTCGTCCCGGAACGCCAAGACATCCCGCAACAGTGCTTCATGCGGGAGCAACTCGGCCCCGGCGGCAATTTTGAACTGCAACGCCAGCAACCGTGTCATACGGCCCATGGCCGTCTGGTGATCCTGGCTCTGCTGCGACACGGTTCTCCGGGTGACTGCCTGCGTCATGGGATCCCCGAGCGCCAATGCAACAGGGGAATCGTCAGGCATCAGTTCAGTGACGACACCCGTCAGCAGATCGACGTGCCTGCGCGGCAGCCAATCCAGCACCAGCTTGTTGAGATGGTGTTGAAACCGTGCGAGCAGGCCATTGTCCAGGTCGTCGCGGAATCCATTGCGCCACAAAGCGAGGGCCATGACTTCGTCCTTGGACAACGGTGCCGTCAAGGACGGCGCTAAGCTTTCGCTTGCCACCGCTTGGCGCTGCGCCTTGAGCCATGCGGGATCGGCCACAGCGCGAATCTGCATCAGCTTGACGGCGCCAAGCAACGCGCGATATGCCAGTCGATTTGCAGGTGGGAGGTTCGCATCGGCGAGCATGGCCGCGGCATACTCGGCTGCGCCAATCGGATGTCCCATCAAGGCTCGCAGGTCCTCTGTTTCGCCGGCGGCTTTGCTACCGCGCCGCGGCGCGGGCGAACGGGCGTTTTCGCTACAGGCAATCAGGTGATCGCATGATTGAAGATATATCCGCAACGCCGCCTGCCATTGCTCCATGACAGGTGCAGGCAATTCCGCAGGCTTTCCTATCAATTCACAAAGCATCTGGAAGCCGAACTCGCATCGGGATAGCAGGCGTGCCGCTTGCCAACAATGAACCGCTGTCTCACTTTCGTCGCCTAGTTGATGCAACGATGTGCCGAGCGAGTTCAGCAGCTCCGCTGCCTCCTGCGGAGTGCGTTTCAGTGGCTTCAGTTCGCTAGAGATCTCGGACGAGATGGCGTTTCCGAGCAGCAGCAGGTTTGCGCTGGTGCCGATCGCAACCCGGGACTTCCGGGGAGCCACGATGGCATGCATCTGTGCATATAGTCGGGCGAATGCCTGCTCTGCGTCTTGGCCGGAGAGATTGAAGACGTCCATGAGCTCCGTTTCGCAGGCCTTGTCGTCCAACGTTGGCGTCATTCCAGGCTGCGATGGCGTTGCCAAGCCAAAAAAAATCCGAGCGAGCAAATGATCCCGCCCCGCGTAGTCACTGCGGCTCAAAGGCTTGCGAGCCGACGAGATCTTGATTTCCTGGGCCGGCCGCGTGCCATGATTTCCCAAATGGTCTTCGACGTAGTTCGACTGGCCGACTGTGATCCTTTTCCCCGGAGTTTGATATGTGAGTGTTGGCGTCAGAATGGTTGGCGGGCCCTTTGCCTTCTCCTGCCCGTCCGGCATTTTCGTCCAGCTTTCCACGGCCTTGCCGATCCGATAGGACCGGGTGCCTACACCGCGGAGTTGAAAAAAATCCGCGACCTGGTGAGTGAAAAACTCCTTGATGGTCTGGAAGAATCGTGTCGCGAGTGGAAGATCCTCGATATCGAGACGGCTGACCTGGACGCCAAACTGCTTAGTCTTGATTACCAGGTAGTCGTGACCCTCGACGCGGACATTCAGATAACCGACATCGTTTTCTTCGACATTGAGTAGCGCCTGCTTCTGCGACCTCGGGATGGTCGCCAAGTCTTCGAGGCGCGCACACTCGATGGTGGATGTCCTGTCTCCCATCTCTCCCCCGTAGCGGTTTCAGTCCCGTGCGCCATGCACGGGGTGACGGCCCCGTTTTTTGCGCCATCACTGCGGACGGCATGGCGGCAACGATCCGCGCATTGCGCGGAGGTCGCTATAAAAAACGGCGGAGACTTGTTTTTGCCGGACGACGAGGAGAACTGCCGCCTGGGAGCGAGCGGACGGCGATGTCGAGCGATGCCATTCTCGAGGAATTGGCGCGAAGCTCTGGCCGCGGGCGATAATGTCGGCTCTCCCTTAGGCCCGCCCCCGCCGCCATGCCCGTGGCGCTCTCTTGTCCCTTGCTGCCCGATGTCCCCGTTGTCTCCTTGCCCAGGCTCTTCCGCGTCGTCCGCCTTACCTCGGATCGACGAAGGCGCCCCATTCGTACTGCTCGACGACGCCAGCGAGGCGGCGGCGATGTGCCGGCTCTACGCCGACCACATGCGGACGGACGTCGTGCCGGCGGGTGAATTGGAAGAACTCGAGACAAGACTCGGAGAGGGGTGGAAAGCCGGCTGGCATGCCTGCCTGTTCGCCCCGTATGAATTCGGTGCGCCGCTGGTCCGAGTGCCGACGCTCGCACAGCCCAATGTCGACAATCCGTTCGCCGACGGCGCGATGCGCGTCCTGTGGTTTGCCTCGAAAACGGTGTGCGAGGCGGCGGCCGGGCAACGCTGGCTGGAAGCGCAATCCGGCCCTGACAGGCCCGCCGGTGCGATGCAGATCCGCTCGGACACTGATGGCGAAGAATTTCACGCGGCCATCGCGCGTATCCATGAATGGATCGAGGCCGGCGACACTTACCAGGTCAATTTCACGCAGCGTCTGCGCTTCGAAGCGTTTGGCGATCCGATCGCCTTCTATCGGGATCTGCGCCGCGCGCAGCCTGTGCCATATGGCGCGCTGGCCCGGCTGCCTGGCGATCGGTGGGTGTTGTCGCTATCGCCTGAGCTGTTCTTCCGCCACGATGGCGGCGGCCAGCTGGTGACCCGGCCGATGAAGGGCACCGCGTTGCGCAGCGGCGAGCCGGAGCGCGATGCGCAAGCCGCCGCTGCGCTGGCGGCCGACGCCAAGAACCGGGCCGAAAACGTGATGATCGTGGATCTGCTGCGCAACGACCTAGGCCGGGTCGCGCAGCCGGGTACGGTGCGGGTGCCAGAGCGCTTTGCCGTGCAGCCATTCGGGCAGGTGCTGCAGATGACCTCGACTGTCACGGCCAGCGCGCGCGCCGGGACCACGCTTGCCGGTCTGCTCGCTGCGCTGTTTCCGTGCGGCTCGATCACCGGTGCACCGAAGCGCCGGACCATGGAGATCATCGCCGAACTGGAGCGTGCGCCGCGCGGACTCTATACCGGGTCGATCGGCTGGCTCGATGCGCCGGAGCCGGGCGAGACGCTGGGACGGGCGGCCTTGTCCGTGGCGATCCGCACGCTGGTGCTCGGTCCACGCCGCGACGACGGCTTGCGCGCCGGCGAAATGGGCGTGGGCAGCGGCATCGTGCACGACAGCGTCGCCGCCGACGAATACGCGGAGTGCGGCTGGAAGGCGCGCTTTCTGACGGGACACGATCCCGGCTTCGCGCTGATCGAGACGATGCGTGTCGAGCAGGGCCGTTGCCTGCGGCTCGATGCGCATCTGGCCCGGCTAGGCGCCTCGGCGGCGTGTTTCGGTTTTTGCTTCGACGAGGAAGAGGCGCGCGATGCGATGACGAAAGCGGCGGCGGCCCTGGCACAAGGCCCCGCACGTCTGCGAGTCACGCTGGACAAGGCCGGAACGTTGCAAATGACAAGCGGCGCGCTGGTCGCGCTGCAGCCAGGGCCGGTCGGCCTGATCGTCGCCGGCACCGCCTTGCCGGTCGCCGACCCCTTGCGCCGGCATAAGACCAGCGCCCGCGAAACGTTCGATGCCGGCTGGCGCGAGGCCGAGCGCATCGGCGCCTTCGACAGCCTGTTCTTCAACACGCGCGACGAACTGCTGGAAGGAGGACGCAGCTCGGTATTCGTTCGCGTCGACGGCCGCTGGCTGACGCCGCCACTGGCGGCGGACATCCTGCCGGGCGTAATGCGGGACGCGGTGTTGCGCGATGGCGAGGCCTATCTGGGCGGCCCGGTCAAGGAGAGCCCGATCACCCGCGAGATGTTGCTGGATGCCGACGACCTCGCGATCGCCAATTCGTTGCGCGGCGTACTGCTCGCCACGCTGATGCCCTGACGATGTCCTAGCGGTGGTGGGTGTCCAGCCGCCCGTCGGTCAGTTTCCAGCGCACCACGCCGGGCAGATTGATCAGGTCGCGGTCGTGGCAGATCATCACCACGGTGCGGCCCTCGGCAGCGAGTTCGCGCACCAGCGCGATCACCTGTTCCCGCGCGTGGCCATCCAGATTGGAGGTGGGTTCGTCGAGCAGCAGCAGGTCGGGCTCCAGCACCTTGGCGCGGGCCAGTGCGACCCGCTGGATCTCGCCGCCGGACAGACGCTCCGGCGCGGTGTCCTGGACATGCGTGATGCCGGCCCAGCCGAGCGCGGCGCCGACACGCCGGGCGACTTCGTCGGCCGGCAGTCCGCGGGCATGCAGTCCGTAGGCGATGTTCTCGCGCACCGAGGTGCGGAACAGGTACGGATGCTGATGCATGTAGGCGATGCGCTGGCGCAGCGCCGGCGGCAGCGGGTCCAGCGCGGCGCTGCACGGCTTGCCGTCCGCGCCGGTCCAGTCGACGGTGGCGCCCGGCGCCCGTTCGAGGCCGGCGATCATCCGCAGCAGCGTGGTCTTGCCCGCACCGTTGACGCCGGTCAGCACCACCGCGGTTGCGCGCGGAAAGGCCAGCGCGTCGATATCGAACAGCGCCCGCGCTCCGATGCGGCGGCGCAGCCCGCGCACCACCAGCAGCGGCGGCGCCAGCGCGTCGGCGGCGGGGCGGTTCAGCTCCGGTTCCGGTGCGTTCATCGGCGAAATCCTCCGGCGCCCTGCAGCCACGCCAGCAGCACGTTGACCAGCAGGGCCAGCGCCACCAGCACGATGCCCAGCGCGATGCCTTGGGCGAACTCCCCCTTGCTGGTTTCCAGCGCGATCGCGGTGGTGATGGTGCGGGTCGAGCCTTCGATATTGCCACCGATCATCAGCGCCGAGCCGACCTCGGCGATCACGCGGCCGAAGCCGGCGACCACGGCCGCCATCAGGCCGAAGCGCAGCTCGCGCAGCACCGTGAAGAAGGTACGCCAGGCGCCAGCGCCCAGCACCCAGGCGGTTTCGCGCAGCCGCGCGTCGGCGCCCTGCAGCGTCGACAGCGCGAACGCCAGCACCACCGGAAAGCCGATCACGGCCTGGCCGATCACCATGCCGGTCGGCGTGAACAGCAGCCCGAGGCTGCCGAGCGGCCCCTGGCGCGTCAGCAGCAGATAGAGGATCAAGCCAACCAGCACGGTCGGAAACGACAGGAAGGCCTGCGCCAGCACCACCACCAGCCGCCGGCCGGGAAAGTCATGGGTGGCGATCAGGTAGGCGGCACCGACCGCGGGCACGGTGGCGATCGCCAGCCCGGCGAGGGCAATCTTCAGCGATGTCCAGACGATCTCCCACAGCGCGGGATCGCCGCCGGCCAGCAGGGCAAAGGCGGTCGCGGTGGCCGCGCCGATCTCCATCGGGCGGCGTCAGGCCGTGAAGGTGTGTTCGGGCGCGGGGAAGCTGCCGTCCTTGACCGCGGCGATATAGGCGCGGATGGCGCCCTCGATCGAGGTCTGGCCTTCCATGAAGTTGCGCACGAACTTGGCCTTGCGGCCCGGATAGATGTTCAGCATGTCCTGCAGCACCAGCACCTGGCCCGAGCAGTCCACGCCGGCGCCGATGCCGATGGTCGGGATCTCCAGCTGGCTGGTCACGGTGGCGGCCAGCGCGGCCGGCACCGCTTCCATCACGATCAGCTGGGCGCCCGCGCTCTGCAAGGCCTCGGCGTCGCGGCGCAGCTGGGCCGCGCTGGCGTCGGTCTTGCCCTGTACCTTGAAGCCGCCGAACGCATGGACGGACTGCGGGGTCAGCCCGATATGCGCGCATACCGGAATGCTGCGCTCGACCAGAAACTTGACGGTCGGCGCCAGCCACTCGCCGCCTTCGAGCTTGACCATCTGCGCGCCGGCGCGCATCAGCGTCGCGGCGCTGGCGAAGGCCTGCTCGGGCGTGCCGTAGGTGCCGAACGGCAGGTCGCTGACCACCAGCGCGGTCTGGTTGCCGCGCGCCACGCATTCGGTGTGGTACGCCATCTGTTCGAGCGTGACGGGCAGCGTGGTCTGCTGGCCCTGCATCACGTTGCCCAGCGAATCGCCGATCAGGATCACCTCGACGCCGCAGTGGTCGAGCAGCGCGGCGAAGCTCGAGTCGTAGGCGGTCAGCATCACGATCTTTTCGCCGGCGGCGCGCATCGCCTGCAGCTTGGGGATGGTGATGGACTTGCGGGAGGGTTCCAGGAGATAGCTCATCGATGTGCCTCGGAGGTCCGCTTGCCGGCGCCCGCGACGGGCGGCGCGTTCAGCTGCGGAAGATGAAATAGACGGCACCGACCATGCACAGCGCCGCCCACACGTAGTCCCACTTGAAGCTCTGCTGCATGTACAGCAGCGAGAACGGCACGAACACCGTCAGCGTGATCGCTTCCTGCAGGATCTTCAGTTGCGCCAGCGAGATGCCGTGCTGGAAGCCGATCCGGTTGGCCGGCACCTGCAGCATGTACTCGAACAGCGCGATACCCCAGCTGACGATGGCCGCGATATACCAGGGGCGGCTGCTCAAATCCTTCAGGTGGCCGTACCACGCGAAGGTCATGAACACATTGGACAGCGTCAGCAGGCCCGTGGTCAGGAGGAACGGAGAGATTCCGCTTGGCGCGTACATTGGCAGAAGGAGACCTTGTCGATGCGCTGGCCCGCGACCGCGGGCAGATGGTCGGCGGCGCGGCCCAGGCCCGGAATCACCAGGTCGGGTTCGAGTTCGAGCAGCGGCACCAGCGTGAACGCGCGCGCCGCGACGCGCGGATGCGGCACGGTCAGCTGCGCGCCATCATGCATTTCGTCGCCGAACACCAGCAGGTCCAGGTCCAGCGTGCGCGGTGCATTGCGGAAGGGCCGCTCGCGGCCGAACTGGTCCTCGATATGGTGGCAGATGACCAGCAGCTGGGCGGCGGTGAAGCTGGTCTCCAGCTTGACCACCGCGTTGTAGTAATCGTCGCCGCCGGCATCGACCGGCGCGCTGCGGTACAGCGAGGATCGCGCCACGATGCGGATGCCGACCTGCTGCGCCAGGCAGACGATGGCGTCCTTGACGGCTTGTTTTGCGTCGCCCAGGTTGGCGCCGATGCCGATGAAGGCCAGTGTCATTCGGTTTCCTCCGGCTGGCCGCGCCTGCCGCCTTGCTGCTCGGCTGCCGCGTCCATCTCATCCCGGGGGGAAACTTTATCCGATTTCCGTGCCGGCCGCCGACGGCGCTTCTTGCGCGCGGGACCTTCGCTGCCGGCGGTGCCGGAGGCGCGTGCCGCTTCGATCAGATTCTCGCGGCCTTCCGAATCGGCGTTCTGGAAGTCCTGCCACCAAGTGGCCAGTTCGGCCGGCATTTCGCCGGCCTCGCAGCGCAGCTGCAGGAAGTCGAAGCCGGCGCGAAAGCGCGGCGACTCCAGCAGCCGGAACGGCATGCGGCCGACGCGCTTCTCGAAACGCGGCTGCATGCCCCAGATGTCGCGCATGTCGGTGACGAAGCGGCGCTGGATCGCCAGCTGGCCGGTCTGGCGCTCGAGCACATCATCCATCGCCGCATTGAGCGCCGCGATCGGGTGCTCGCCGCCCTCGCGCAGCGACTTCCAGCGCTGCAGCACGTGGTGCCACAGCAGCGCGGCGAACAGGAAGCCGGGGGAGACCGGCTTGCCGGCCTGCACGCGGCGGTCGGTATTGTCCAGCGCGAGCTGCACGAAGCGCTGGCCCAGCGGCTGTTCGATCGCGACGTCGAGCAGCGGCAGCAGGCCCTTGTGCAGGCCGGCCTTGCGCAGCTCCTGCAGCGAGGCCCAGGCATGGCCGGACATCAGCAGCTTGAGCATCTCGTCGAACAGGCGCGCACTCGGCACGTTGTGGATCAGCGAGGCCAGGTCGGCGATCGGCTGGCGCGTGGCCTCGTCGATGTCGAAGCCGGTCTTGGCGGCGAACCGAACCACGCGCAGCATCCGCACCGGGTCCTCGCGGTAGCGGGTGACCGGGTCGCCGATCATCCGCAGCGTGCGCGCCCGCATGTCCTCCATGCCGTGGTGGTAGTCGTGCACGGTCTGCTCGGCCGGGTCGTAGTACATCGCATTGATGGTGAAGTCGCGCCGTTCGGCGTCCTCCGCCTGCGAGCCCCAGACGTTGTCGCGCAGCACCCGGCCGGATGCGTCGATCGCATGGGTCTTGTTGTCCAGTTCGGCGCGCTTGAGCCGGCGGCCCTCGGGCAGCGTTTCGCTGGCCACCGCGTCGACCAGCGCGCGGAAGGTCGACACCTCGATGATTTCCTGCTCGCGTCCGCCGTAGAAGGTCACGTGCACGATCTGGAAGCGCCGGCCGATGATGCGCGAGCGGCGGAACAGCGCCTGCACCTGCTCGGGCGTGGCGTTGGTCGCCACGTCGAAGTCCTTGGGCTTGATGCCGAGCAGCAGGTCGCGCACGGCGCCGCCGACGATGAAGGCCTGGTAGCCGGCCTGCTGCAGCGTGCTGGTGACCTTGACCGCGTTGCGCGACAGCAGCGTGGGATCGATCTGGTGCTCGTCGGCGGTGATGATGCGCGGCATGTGGGCGCGGCCGAGGCGTCGCTGCTTGGGCCCGGGCTTGCCCAGCAGCCGGTTGATAAGCTTCTTGATCACGTCAGAACAGGTCCATGATGCGCCAGCCGGCCGCGGCGGCATGATGGCGGAGGCGCTCGTCCGGGTTGGTGGCGATCGGTTCGGTGACCTTGGCCAACAGCGGCAGGTCGTTCATCGAGTCGCTATAGAAGGTGGTGGTGGCGAAGTCCTGCCAGCGCGCGCCCTGTTCCTTCAGCCAGGCCTCGACGCGGGCGATCTTGCCTTCGCGAAAGCTCGGGATGCCGAACACTTCGCCGGTGTAGGCGCTCTCGGCCAGGCCGTCGGCGGTGGCCGGCTCGGTGGCGATCAGGTGCTTGATGCCGAAGGCGGCGGCGATCGGCGCGGTGACGAAGCTGTTGGTTGCCGTGACGATCGCGCACAGGTCGCCGGCATCCAGATGCTTGTAGACCAGCGCACGAGCCTGCGGCGTGATGGCCGGCTCGATCACTTCATGCATGAATTGCTGGCGCCAGGCGTTCAGGCGCTCGCGCGGATGGGCCGCCAGCGGGGCCAGCGCGAACTTCAGGAAGGCCTGGATATCGAGGGTGCCGGCCTTGTAGTGGCCGTAGAACTCGTCGTTCTTGCGACGGTAGGTTTCCTCGTCGACCACGCCGAGACGGACCAGAAAGCGGCCCCATTCGTGGTCGCTGTCGGTCGGGATCAGGGTGTGGTCGAGGTCGAACAATGCCAGATTCATGGGCGGCGATTTTACCTTAAGGGGATGACGGCCGGCTCGGCGGCCGATTGCAGGGAGCGTGCCAGGGCGCGGGCCGGGTGCGGACCTGGCGAGGGCTTTTGGCCGGCCCGCGTGCTATTCACGCAGCTCGGCGAACATTTCGCGCAGCAACGGCAGCGTCACTGCCCGCTTGCGTTCGAGCGAATAGGTGTCGAGCGCGTCCAGCAGCGCCATCAGGCTGGGCATGTCGCGATAGTGCCGCGTCACCAGCCAGTGCGGGATTTCGGGGGACAGCTGCAGCCCGCGTTCGCGCGCGGCCTGCACCAGCGCGGCCATCTTGTCGTCGTCCGACAGCGGCGCGAGCTGGTAGACCAGGCCCCAGCCGAGCCGCGTGCGCAGGTCCTCGCGCACCGGCATGGTGACCGGGGCCAGGCTGCCGGCTACCACCAGCGCGGTGCGCACGTGCGCGCGGACCTCGTTATACAGCGAAAACACCGCGATCTGGCGCGCCTCGTCGAGCAGGTCGACGTCGTCGACCGTGTATAGCTGGCAGCTCGGGTCGAAGATGAAGTCCGCCAGCGCGTGGTGCGGGCTCAGATAGCGGCAGCGCAGGCCCGCATGGGTGCCGGCGTCGCACAGCGCGTGCAGCAGGTGGGTGCGGCCCGAGCCGGTCTCGCCCCACAGGTAGATCAGCCGGTCGGCGGCGCGCTCCTGCGCCACCGCGCCCGGCAACTCGCGCAGCCGCTGCACCGGCTCGCGATTGGCCGACACGAAGAAGTTCTCGAAGGTCGACGGCGGCGGGCTGCCCAGTTCGAGCGACAGTTGCTTGGGGCGCGGAGACATGGCGTATCGATTACTTTCGGTAGAGGTCGCTTGTCACATACAGCCGCCGCAGCTGGCGCGCGCCGACCAGCAGTACGGCGCAGGTGGGCAGCGCCAGCAGCACGCCGAAGAAGCCGAACAGCTGCCCGAAGGCGAGCAGCGCGAAGATCACCACCAGCGGATGCAGCCCGATCCGGTCGCCGACCAGGCGCGGCGTCAGATAGAAGCTCTCGACGAACTGGCCGATGCCGTAGACCACGGCGACCGCGCCCAGCCCGTACAGATTGCCGAACTGCAGCAGCGCCGCGACGATGGCCAGCGCCAGCCCGAAACCGAAGCCGATATAGGGGATGAAGACCGCCAGCCCGGTAAACACGCCGATCGGGATCGCGATCTCGAAACCGGCGATGGTCAGGCCGATCGAATACAGCGCGGCGAGGATCAGCATCACCAGGATCTGCCCGCGCAGATACTGCGACAGCAGCGCGTCGGTCTCGGCGGTCAGCTCGCGCACCTTGGGCACCCAGCGGCGCGGCACCATGCCCTCGATCCGGCGCATCACCATGTGCCAGTCCATCAGCAGGTAGAACATCACGATCGGCACCAGCAGCGCCAGCCCGCCGTAGGTCACCAGCGCCGTGCCCGACACGCGCACATAGGTCAGCAGCACCGCCAGCAGGTCCTCCGGGCTGGCGGCAAAGCGCTCGGACATCATGCGGCGCAGGCCGGGGAAGTCGAAGCGCACGCGCACACCGAGCTCGGACAGCCGCGGGGCGACCACCGAGTTCAGCTTCTTCAGCAGTTCGGGCAATTGCTCGCGCAGTTGCGGAATCTCGCGCTGGAGCACGGCAATGACCAGCAGCACCAGCAGCACCACGACGACGATCAGCAGCAGGATCATCAGCGAAACCGCGATCGTCCGCGGTACCTTGTGCCGCTGCAGCCAATCGACGCCGGGGTTCAGGATATAGGCGAAGATGAACGCGAACAGAAAGGGCGACAGCACGGGAGCCAGCGCCAGCAGCGTGGCGAACAGCGCGACGCCGAGCGCGACCCAGAGCAGAATGCGCTTGGCCTCGTGGGACAGCAGGGGGGCGTTCATCGGGGCAGTGGGGGAAAAACCGGCAAAAAGAAACCAGCAAAAAGACAGGCGAGGACGGGCGGCAAGCGCGCGTCCTCGCCCGGCGGCGGCGGGTTTGCATGGCGCGAGCCGATGCAACTGGAAGCCGACACCCTGTATCCGTTAAAATCGCGATTCTACTGGACTCGCGACCCGCCAACCGGCGCCGCGAGGGCCGCATTCCTCACTTGTGCGTGGTCCGGCGCTTGATCCGACTCGCCCGAGTGTCGTCATTTCCATCATCCAGGACCCGCAGAATTCCATGAGCGCAGCCCCCACTTCCGGCCAGGCAGGCCTTTCGTACCGCGATGCCGGCGTTGACATCGATGCGGGCGACGCGCTCGTCGACCGTATCAAGCCCTTTGCCAAGCGCACGATGCGCGAGGGCGTGATGGCCGGCATCGGGGGCTTCGGCGCGCTGTTCGAACTGTCGCGCAAGTTCAAGGAGCCGGTGCTGGTGTCCGGCACGGACGGCGTCGGCACCAAGCTGAAGCTGGCCTTCCAGCTGAACCGCCACGATACCGTGGGCCAGGACCTGGTCGCGATGAGCGTCAACGACATCCTGGTGCAGGGCGCCGAGCCGCTGTTCTTCCTCGACTATTTCGCCTGCGGCAAGCTGGACGTCGATACCGCCGCCACCGTGATCCAGGGCATCGCCCATGGCTGCGAACTGGCCGGCTGCGCGCTGATCGGCGGCGAAACCGCCGAAATGCCCAGCATGTACCCGGACGGCGAATACGATCTGGCCGGCTTCGCGGTCGGCGCGGTCGAGAAGAGCCGCATCATTGACGGCACCACCATCGTGCCGGGCGACGTGGTGCTGGGCCTGGCCTCGTCGGGCGCGCATTCGAACGGCTACTCGCTGGTGCGCAAGATCATCGAGGTCGCCAAGCCCGACCTCGAAGCTGATTTCCACGGCCAGCGCCTGCAGGACGCGATCATGGCGCCGACCCGCATCTACGTGAAGCCGCTGCTGTCGCTGATCGAGACGCTGCCGGTCAAGGGCATGGCCCACATCACCGGCGGCGGCCTGACCGAAAACGTGCCGCGCGTGCTGCCCAAGGAAGTCACCGCGGTGCTGCAGCGCGATGCGTGGACGCTGCCGCCGCTGTTCCAGTGGCTGCAGGCCCAGGGCCGCGTCGCCGACGACGAGATGCACCGCGTGTTCAACTGCGGCATCGGCATGGTGGTGATCGTCGCCAAGGAAGATGCCGAACGCGCGATCCGGCATCTGCAGGCGGCCGGCGAGGCGGTGTGGCAGATCGGCGAGATCCGCGAGCGCGAGGAAGGGCAGGCGCCGACCGTGGTGGTCTGATTCTTCCGGTGTGGGGATAAAAAAACAGGCGGATGCTCGGGCATCCGCCTGTTTTTGTTTGGGCGTGCTGCTGCCCGTGTCGAGGTCAGTCCTGCTTGGCCGCCATCTCGGTCAACGCGTCGCCGGTGACCCGGCAGATGCGCCAGTCCGGCAGCACGCTCGCGCCCATCGCACGATAGAAGTCGATTGACGGTGTGTTCCAGTCCAGCACCGTCCATTCGAAACGACCGCAACCGCGCTCGACCGCCAGCCCTGCCAGATGGACCAGCAACGCCTTGCCGATGCCGTGGCCGCGCCAGGCCGGTTCGACATACAGGTCTTCCAGGTACAGACCGGGCTTGGCCAGGAAGGTCGAGTAATTGTGGAAGAACAGCGCGAAGCCGATTGCGCGCGGTCCTTCGGCGGTAGGCACCTCGGCCAGCACCGCCTCGGCCGACGGACGTGCGCCGAACAGCGTCTGGCGCAGCTTCTCCGGCGTGGCCTCGACCAGATGGGTCAGCTTCTCGTACTCGGCGAGCTCGGCGATCAGGCGCAGCAGCGTGTCGCAGTCGTCGGTGGTGGCGGGGCGCAGCGTGAAGGCGGTGGCGGTCATGGCGGCGGAATTCAATGTTGGAGTCCGGACAGGACGAAGCCGCGATTATCGCGCGCTGCGTGCGTCCCTGGCTACGAGCCCAACTGCGCCAGCCGCGCGACCTGCTCGACATAGTCGGGCGCCAGGCAATCGACCACCAGCCGCTCGGGCGTCGAGCGCAGCCAGGTCAGCTGCCGCTTGCACAGCTGGCGCGTCGCGGCGATGCCGCGCTCGCGCATCGTGGCGAAATCGCAGAGGCCGTCCAGATATTCCCAGACCTGCCGGTAGCCGACGCAGCGGATCGACGGCAGCCCCGGATGCAGGTCGCCGCGCGAGCGCAGGCGCTCGACCTCGTCGAGCAGGCCGCCGCCCAGCATTGCGTCGAAGCGGGCCTCGATGCGCGCGTGCAGCACCGCGCGGTCCGACGGCTCCAGCGCGATCGCGCGGAAACGCGAGCCCGCCTGTCCATCGAAGGTACGCGCATCGGCCTCGCGGGCCAGCAGCGCCGACATCGGCTGCCCGGTCAGCCGGTGAATCTCGAGCGCGCGCTGGATGCGCTGCGAATCGTTGGGCGCCAGCCGCGCCGCGGTGACTGGGTCGACCTGGGCCAGCATCGCATGCAGCGCGGGCCAGCCGCGCTCTTCGGCGAGTCGGTCGAGCTCGGCGCGCACCTGCGGATCGGCCTGCGGCAGATCGTTCAGGCCCTGGGTCAGCGCCTTGTAGTACAGCATGGTGCCGCCGACGATCAGCGGCTCGCGGCCGCGCGCTCGGATCGATTCGACCAGCGCATTGGTGTCGGCGACGAATTGCGCGGCCGAATAACTGTCGACCGGATCGATGATGTCGATCAGATGGTGCGGCACCGCGGCCAGCTCGGCGGCCGATGGCTTGGCGGTGCCGATGTCCATCTCGCGATAGACCAGCGCCGAATCCATGCTGATGATCTCGATCGGCGCGCGTGCGGCCAGCGCCAGGGCGGCCGCGGTCTTGCCCGAGGCGGTCGGGCCCAGCAGGCAGACGATGGGAGCGGGCGAAGCGGCGGCCATGGAAGAAGCGGACGGCGACAGCGAGGGTGCGGCCTTACTGGCCGCGCAGGAACAGCCGATCCAGCTCGGCCACGGTCAGCTGGACCCAGGTCGGCCGGCCATGGTTGCACTGGTCGGCGCGCTTGGTCTGCTCCATCTGTCGCAGCAGCGCGTTCATTTCCTCGACGGTCAGCTTGCGATTGGCGCGCACGGCGCTGTGGCAGGCCAGCGTCGCCAGCAGTTCGTTCTGGCGCTCGGCCAGCACGCGCGAACCGCCGTAGGCATGCAGATCGCGCAGCACGTCGCGCGCCAGCGCCTCGGCGTCGGCCTGCTTGAGCAGCGCGGGAATGGCGCGGACCGCCAGCGTGGTCGGCGAGACCGGCGCGATATCGAAACCGAGCAGCGCCAGCGTTTCCTGATGTTCCTCGGCGGCACCGATCTCGACCGGGCTGGCCGGCAGCGTGACCGGAATCAGCAGCGGCTGCACCGTCATCTGGCGCGCGTCGAGCGCGGTCTTGATCTGCTCGTACAGGATGCGCTCGTGCGCGGCGTGCATGTCGACCAGCACCAGCCCGCGCGCATTCTGCGCCAGCACGTAGATGCCGTGCAGTTGGGCGATCGCGTAGCCGAGCGGATGGCCGTCGGCATCATCCTGCGGGCCCTCGGTGGCGCGCGGCGCCTGCGTCGGCGCGCCGTCGAGCAGCGACGGCGGTTCGTTCTCGCGGGCTGCCCGGGCGTCGGCGAGCCATGCGGGCGGCTGGTCCGACGGCGTGAAGCGCGGGCCGGCCGGCGACATAGCGTCGCGCACCATGCCCAGATACGCCTGCCGCGGCTGCGCAATGCCCAGTTCGGTCTGGCGAGCGGCCGCGGTGTAATCGACCCAGGGGCGGCCGCCTGGCTGGGCGGGGCTGGTGGCCGCGACGCGCAGCGCCGGGGCCTGGCCGGTGTGGCCAATGTCGCCGTCGCCGGTATGCAGGCTGTCGCCATTCTCGCCGGCCTGGCGCGCCAGGCAGCGCTGCACCGCGTGGTAGACGAACTGATGGACCGCGCGCGACTCGCGGAAGCGCACCTCGATCTTGGACGGGTGCACGTTGACGTCGACCAGTTCGGGCGGCAGGTCCAGGCACAGCACGTACGAAGGGAAACGGTCGCCGTGCAACACGTCCTGATAGGCGCTGCGCACCGCGTGCGTCAGCAGCTTGTCGCGGACGAAGCGGCCATTGACGAAGAAGAACTGCTGATCGGGACGACCGCGCGAGGCGGTCGGCAGCCCGGCGAAGCCGTACAGGGCCAGTTCACCGGCCTGTTCCTCCAGCGGCAGCCGCGCCCGTGCGAATTCGCTGCCGAGCACCTGGGCGGTACGCGTGGCGACATCGCCGGCGTTCCAGTGCTCCATCGGCTTGCCGTTGTGATGGACCGACAGCGTGACGTCGGGCCGCGCCAGCGCGATGCGCCGGATCACCTCCAGGCAATGGCCGAGCTCGGTCTGTTCGCTCTTCAGGAATTTGCGGCGCGCGGGCGTATTGAAGTACAGGTGCTGCACGTCGACGGTGGTGCCGACTCCGCCCGACGCGGGCTGCAGCGCCCCGGTATCCGCGTGGATCTGGCTGGCATGGGGACAGTTCGCCGTGCGGCTGGTCAGCACCAGCTGCGAGACCGACGCGATCGAGGCCAGCGCCTCGCCGCGAAAGCCCAGCGTCAATACCGATTCCAGTTCGTCGAGCGAGGCGATCTTGCTGGTGGCATGGCGCATCAGCGCGACCGCCAGTTCGTCGGCCGGGATGCCGCAGCCATTGTCGGTGATCACGATGCGGCGTACGCCGCCTTCCTCGAGCCGTACCGACAGCTGGGTCGCGCCGGCGTCGAGGGCGTTCTCCAGCAACTCCTTGACCACCGAGGCGGGGCGCTCGACCACCTCGCCGGCCGCGATCTGGCTGACCAGCTGGTCGGGCAGCGGACGGATCGGCCGGGCCGGCGCCAGGCGGCGCTGGGGGCGTTCGGCCGAGGCGGCGTCGGAGGCTTGGGAGGCGGGGGCGGAGTGCGGCGCGGACATGGCGGCGATTATACGTGCCGGCTTCGTTGCGGCCCGGCCGTGGCCTGGCTACGGGCTTGCGTGCGCGAGGTCGCACTCAGGATCCCCAGGCAGACGTTTCGTCGCCAGGACGGGCACGTTCGTCTTGTATGATGTCGGGCTGGAAAAAGATGGGGAACGTCTTGGATATCGTATTGCAGGTGATTGACATGCTGCTGCATGTCGACAAGTACCTCGGCACCGTGATTCAGCAATATGGCGCCTGGGTCTACGCCATTCTGTTCGCGATCGTCTTTGCCGAGACCGGCCTGGTGGTGGCGCCTTTCCTGCCGGGCGATTCGCTGCTGTTCATCGCCGGCGCGTTCTGCGCGACCGGGGCGATGAACGAGTGGGTGCTGATCGGCCTGCTGCTGGTCGCCGCGATCGGCGGCAATACCGTCAACTACTGGGTCGGCAGCTGGATCGGACCCAAGGTGTTCGACCATCAATGGCGCTTCCTGGACCAGCAGGCGCTGCGCAAGACCCACGACTTCTACGAGCGCCACGGCGGCAAGACGCTGGTGATCGCACGCTTCGTGCCCATCGTGCGGACCTTCGCACCGTTCGTGGCCGGCGTGTCGCAGATGACCTTCGCGCGCTTCCAGCTGTTCAATGTGGTCGGCGCCGTCACCTGGGTAGTGGGCCTGGTGTTCGCGGGCTACTTCTTCGGCAACCTGCCGTTCATCAAGCAGTACCTGAACCTGATCGTGCTGGTCGGCATCAGCGCGGCGATCGTGCCGCTGATTCTTGGCGGGCTGTGGCGCCTGCTGCGGCGTGGCGACAAGCGTCGCCGCGTGTCATAAGACGCGGCTGCGCGCCGCGGACAAAAACCGTCGTCCCCGCGCAGGCGGGGACCCAGCGGCTTCGATGTCTCAGTTCAGCGACCGGCTCATCATCCGCAACGCCGGCATGCGGTCGCGGATCTGGGTCGAATCGGCCGCATCGGGCCGGGCGCTGACATAGGCTTCCAGGTCTTCCAGCGCGGGGCGGAAGCATTCCAGGTTCGCGTAGGCCAGCCCCCGGTCGCGCACCTCCTCGATCGAATCGGGCAGCAGGATCACCAGCCGGTTCTGCACCGCGAGCAACCGCTGCCAGCGCGACTCCTGCAGATAGATCGCCTTCAGATTGCGCAGCATCCGCGCGATGATCTCGCGGTGGCTGGCGGTCTGCAGGAACAGGCCCAGCGGCACCGCGTTCGGATCGGCGATGCCCTCCCGCTCGAGGTATGGGTCCAGCATGTCCTGCAGCTGCTCCTTGGACAGCGTCTCGCCGGTCAGCGGATCGAGCACGACCTCGCCCGCCGGAATCGACATCCGCAGCAGGAAGTGGTTGGGGAAGGAAACGCCCTTGAGCGGCAGGCCGATCTGCTGGCCCAGTTCCATGTACAGCACCGCGAGCGAGATCGGAATGCCGCGCCGCTGCCGCAGCACCACGTTCAGGTACGAGTTGTCAGGGTCGTAGTAGTCGTTCGCGTTGGGGCCGAAGCCCAGGTCGCGATAGAAGAAATGGTTCAGCAGGCGCAGCCGTTGGATAGCGGGAGTGCCGTCGGCGATCCGGCGTTTGAGCCGCAGCGCCAGCACATCGATGGCGGCCAGTTCGGCCTGCAGGTCCAGGTCAGGGTAGGCGTCCTGTGCGATCGACAGGGCCGTTTCGGTCAGCGGGATGCCGCTGTCGTCCGCCACCAGCGCGGCAAAATAGTCCAGGACTTTGGTCGAGGTCATAGCGGTTCCTGGTTGCGGCCGGCGCCATGGTCTTCAGACAGCTTTGCGCTTGAAGGCAGCATAGCGCAGGCCCGTGAGCCACAGTGTACCGAAGTAGACGACCGCCGCAAGCACCAGGCACGAGGCCATCAGCGCGATCCGCAGCAGCGGCGTGGTACCGAGGGCGACCCAGTCGAAGGTGCGGGCGAACCACAGCAGCACGCCCGCCAGCAACGTCGCCGCGGCCGACAGCTGCGCGAAGAACAGCCACCAGCCGGGCGCGGGCCGGTAGACGCCGACGCGGCGCAGGCCGATGAACAGCAGCAGCGCGTTCAGCGTCGCGCTGACGCTGATCGACAGCGCCAGCCCGGCGTGCCCGAGCCACGGCACGAAGGCCAGGTTGGCGAGCTGCGTCATCACCAGCATCGCAATCGCGATCTTGACCGGGGTGCGGATGTCCTGCCGGGCGTAGAAGCCGGGAGCCAGAATCTTGACCAGGATCTGGCCCAGCAGGCCGACGCCGTAGGCCATCACCGCCAGCTTTGTCATCTCGACCGCATGGCCGTCGAACTTGCCGTAGTGGAACAGCACCGCGGTCAGCGGCCCGCCGAACACGTAGAGGCCGATCGCGCTCGGGATCGCCAGCAGGAAGGTCAGCCGCAGGCCCCAGTCGAGCAGCGCCGAATATTCGACGCCGTCCTCGCGCGCGCTGGCCTTGGACAGGCTGGGCAGCAGGATCGTACCGATCGCCACGCCGAGCAGGGCGGTGGGGAACTCCATCAGGCGGTCGGCATAGGTCAGGAACGACACGCTGCCGGTGGCAAGCCGCGAGGCGATATTGGTATTGATGATCAGGCTGATCTGCGCGACCGATACGCCCAGCAGCGCCGGGCCCATTTGCCGCAGGATGCGGCGCACGCCGGGATCGCGCCAGGCGGCGCGCAGGTTCACGCCGATGCGCGGCAGCATGCCGATGCGCTTGAGCGCGGGGATCTGGATCGCCAGTTGCAGCACGCCGCCGACCAGCACGCCCCAGGCCTGCGCGTAGATCGGCTGCTGCAGGTGCGGCGCGACGAACAGCGCCGCGCCGATCAGCGACAGGTTCAGCAGCACCGGCGTGAACGCCGGCACCGCGAAGTTGCGCCAGGTGTTCAGCACGCCCGAGGCCAGCGCAACCATCGAGATCAGGCCGATGTACGGGAACATCACGCGGGTCATGAAGACGGCCGCGTCGTAGGTCTGGTGGTCGCCGCGAAAACCGGTTGCGACGATCGTCATGATCACCGGCGCCGCCAGCACGCCGATCAGCGACACCGCGGCCAGCGCCCACGCCATGACGGTGGCGACCGCATCGACCAGCAGCCGGGTCGGCTCGTCGCCGCGCTTGCCGTGGTATTCGCCAAGGATCGGCACGAAGGCCTGCTGGAAGGCGCCCTCGCCGAAGATCCGGCGCAGCATGTTGGGAATGCGGAAGGCGACATTGAACGCGTCGGTCATGTCCGAGGCGCCGAACGCGCGGGCGATCAGGATCTCGCGGATCAGGCCGGTGATGCGCGACAGCATCGTCAGGCCGCTGATGGTGGCGAGCGATTTGAGCAGGTTCAAGGTCGGGGAGACAGGAAACGGTTGGAGCGCCGCCTCGGGGCGCGTCGCCGGGCGGCAGACCGCAGTCAGACGGCATCCGGACGCCGAAAGTTGCAATCGCACCACACCGGGCGAGCCGGGGCCCGCCAATTGTGGCGCCAATTATACGGATTGGAGTGCGCGGCCCGCCGCCTTCGCCGAGGGGTGGGATCGTCCTTGCGGCGGCTTCGATCTTGTGTGTATAATCGCCGATTCGAGAAGATAGTTGCGTTCCGGATTCGTGTGTCAGTGCATCCCGGGTCGCTCTTGTGCAATCCACGCACGCATCTGAATTCAGGATATTTAACGAAATGGCAAATTCCGCACAAGCTCGCAAGCGCGCGCGTCAAGCCGTCGCCCAGAACGCGCACAACTCCAGCCTGCGCTCGCGTCTGCGCACGGCCGTCAAGGCTGTCCGCAAGGCGATCGATGCCGGCGACAAGGCAGCTGCTGCCGAGATCTTCAAGAACTCGCAAGCCGTGATCGACAGCATCGCCGACAAGAAGATCGTTCACAAGAACAAGGCAGCGCGTCACAAGTCGCGTCTGTCGGCTGCGATCAAGGCCATGGCCGCCTGATTGCCGCGTTCACCGGCCGCGCCTGGCGCGCGGTCGGCGCAGTAAAAAAGCCCGTCCGATGACGGGCTTTTTGCATTTCGGCTTTCCGCTCGGTGCGGCCTTCCGCTCAATCGAGCGAGCAGGCCTCGACCAGCTGCAGATGATTGTCGCGCGCGAAGTTCAGCACGAAGTCCAGCGCCTTGGGCTCGATCTCGCGCAGCCTTGCATCGACCACCACGCACTTGACGCCGCCCGACATCACCGGGCGCACGTAAGGGGAGTAGGTCAGGCGGGGGTCGCCGGTGTCGCCGGGCGGGCGGAATTGCGCCATCACGCCGCACAGCCGTTCAGCCCAATCGCTCGGACGGAAGGTCTTGCCTTCCTTGGTGATGCCCTGGATGAAGTACTGGCGAACGGTGGAATTCATGGACTGCGGTGAGGCTGGTGACTCGACGGGAAACCCGCAACGGGCGCCCGTTTGACGCGGCGAGCGGCGATGGGTTCGCGCGAATCTGGCCGGAAGGCGGGGCGTCGGTAGTGGCGGGGGCACTTTTGATGCCGGCGGCGGGCGGCGGCAAGGGTATGCCGGGCCCCGCGTGAATCAGCGAGTATTATATCTTATATAAGACTGCCGCATAAGCCGCCGCATGGCCCGGAACCGGGCTTCGCCGGCATGGCCGGGTGCCCGCCCAGGCTCGCCAAAGCAGGAATAATCCCTTATGATTCCTGAACTCACATTGCGCAAGCGACGCGAAAGGCGGCTCCGCGGCAGCGTGGTTCCATGACAGTTCATGGGCTCGCCTGTCCCCATCGAGCCGCCTTCTTTGTTTTATGAGCCCAACGCCGATCAAGCACTACCTCCAGTTCAGCGACCTCGATGCGAAGGAGTACGAGTACCTGCTCGACCGCGCCCGGATTCTGAAGACCAAGTTCAAGAACTACGAGACCTGGCATCCGCTGCACGACCGTACGCTGGCGATGATCTTCGAGAAGAACTCGACCCGCACGCGTCTGTCGTTCGAAGCCGGCATCCACCAGCTCGGCGGCCACGCGGTGTTCCTGAACACGCGCGACTCGCAGCTGGGCCGCGGCGAGCCGATCGAGGACGCGGCGCAGGTGATTTCCCGCATGGTCGACATCATCATGATCCGTACCTTCGGGCAGGAGATCATCGACCGTTTCGCCGCCCATTCGCGCGTGCCGGTGATCAACGGGCTGACCAACGAATACCATCCGTGCCAGGTGCTGGCCGACGTCTTCACCTATATCGAGCACCGCGGCAGCATCCGCGGCAAGGTGGTGGCGTGGATCGGCGATGCCAACAACATGGCCTATACGTGGATCCAGGCGGCCGAACGGCTGGGCTTCACCTTCCATTTCTCGGCGCCGCCGGGATATCAGCTCGATCCGGCGATGGTGCCGGCCAGCGCCGCGAGCCTGGTCAGGGTCTTCGACGATCCGCTGGCCGCGTGCCAGGGCGCCGATCTGGTGACCACCGACGTCTGGACCAGCATGGGCTTCGAGGCCGAGAACGAGGTCCGCAAGCGCGCCTTCCAGGACTGGATGGTGACCACCGCGATGATGGACCGCGCCAATCCGGACGCGCTGTTCATGCACTGCCTGCCGGCGCACCGCGGCGAGGAAGTCGAGGCGGCCGTGATCGATGGGCCGAAGAGCGTGGTCTGGGACGAGGCCGAGAACCGGCTGCACGTGCAGAAGGCGCTGATGGAGTACCTGCTGTGCGGGCGCTATTGAGTATTGAGCGATTGATCCGATCGATCGTCTGGCGCCCGAGCCGCGCCGTCCGGCGATGTGGCGCCCAAGCCTGGGCGGTCATGTCAAAATAGCGGCTTTCCGTTTTTCCTTATCCGATGCGCGGGCTGTCTTACCTGCGGTCCGCGCCTCTTTTGCGCATCGAGTCGAACATGAGCGATATCAAGAAAGTCGTGCTCGCCTACTCCGGCGGGCTGGACACTTCGGTGATCCTGAAGTGGCTGCAAGACACCTACCAATGCGAGGTGGTCACCTTCACGGCCGACATCGGCCAGGGTGAGGAGCTGGAACCGGCTCGCCAGAAGGCGCTCAAGTTCGGCATCAAGCCCGAGAACATCTTCATCGACGACCTGCGCGAAGAGTTCGTGCGCGACTTCGTCTTCCCGATGTTCCGCGCCAATGCGGTCTACGAAGGCGAATACCTGCTGGGCACCTCGATCGCCCGTCCGCTGATCGCCAAGCGCCAGATCGAGATCCTGCGCAGCACCGGCGCCGACGCCGTGTCGCACGGCGCCACCGGCAAGGGCAACGACCAGGTCCGCTTCGAGCTCGGCTATTACGGCCTGGAGCCGGGCGTCAAGGTCATCGCCCCGTGGCGCGAGTGGGACCTGCTGTCGCGCGAGAAGCTGCTGGCCTACGCAGAGAAGGCCGGCATCGAAATCGACATGAAGCACAAGAAGGGCGGCGCCCCGTACTCGATGGACGCCAACCTGCTGCACATCTCGTTCGAAGGCCGCCATCTGGAAGACCCGAAGGCCGAGGCCGAGGAAGACATGTGGCGCTGGACCGTGTCGCCGGAGCAGGCGCCGGACGCGCCCGAGTTCCTCGACATCGAGTTCGAGCAGGGCGACATCGTTGCGCTGAACGGCAAGCGCATGTCGCCGGCCGAAGTGCTGACCGAACTGAACCGCCTGGGCGGCAAGCATGGCATCGGCCGTCTGGACCTGGTCGAGAACCGCTACGTCGGCATGAAGAGCCGCGGCTGCTATGAAACCCCGGGAGGCACGATCCTGCTGCGCGCCCACCGCGCGATCGAATCGATCACGCTGGACCGCGAAGTCGCGCACCTGAAGGACGACCTGATGCCGCGCTACGCCAGCCTGGTCTACAACGGCTACTGGTGGAGCCCGGAGCGCCGCGCGCTGCAGGTGCTGATCGACCATACGCAGCAGAACGTCAACGGCTGGGTCCGCGTCAAGCTGTACAAGGGCAACGTCATCGTGCTGGCCCGCGACTCGAAGGACACGCTGTTCGACAAGACCATCGCGACCTTCGACGACGACTTCGGCGCCTACAACCAGGCCGACGCCGGCGGCTTCATCAAGCTGAACGCGCTGCGCATGCGCATCGCCGAGAACGCCCGCCGCCAGCGCGGCAAGTAAGTCGCCAGCGAGCGGCTGTCACGCGCATCGGCAAGGAAGAAGAGGGGCCCAGGCGGCCCCTCTTTTCATGTCCGTCGATGTCGGCGCAAGTCCGCACAAGTCCGCACAGGTCCGCACCCAACTTCCATCGTTCATCAGGAGACTCACCATGAGCCAGTTCGACAATGTTTCCGTGGTCAAGCAAGCCAATCTGTATTTCGACGGCAAGTGCGTCAGCCACACCGTGCTGTTTCCGGACGGCACCCGCAAGACGCTGGGCGTGATCTTCCCGGCCTCGCTGACCTTCAAGACCGGCGCGCCGGAAATCATGGAAATCAATGCCGGCACTTGCCGCGTGCGGCTGGCGGGCTCGGACGAGTGGAAGACCTACGGCGCCGGCCAGCAGTTCAGCATTCCGGGCGACAGCAGCTTCGATATCGAGGTGCAGCAGACGCTCGACTACGTCTGCCATTTCGGCTGATCGCATCTCGCTTGTCCGCGGCCGCGCGCATGCCGCGGCCGTCTCCCTCGATCGTCACGCTTCACGGAGTTCCGGCATGGCAAATCGACACAAGCCGATCAATCTGGCGCTGCAAGGCGGCGGCGCGCACGGCGCCTTCGGCTGGGGCGTACTGGACGCGCTGCTGGAAGATGGCCGCCTGCGTTTCGACGGCATCAGCGGCACCAGCGCCGGCTCGATGAACGCGGTGGTGATGATCGATGGGCTGCTCGAGGGCGGCCCCGAGCGTGCAAGGGAGAAGCTGCACGACTTCTGGTTCGGCGTGTCGCGTGCCGGCTCGCCGTTCTCGACGATCGGCCAGCAGACGGTCGACTGGCTGTCGGGCCAACCGGGCAACAGCTGGCCGCTGCAGGACTGGATGCGGATGTGGTCCGGCTGGTGGAGCGCGACCGCGCAGGGCAGCACGTTCAACCCGCTGCGCTCGCTGCTCGAGGATCAGGTCGACTTCGAGCGCGTGCGGGCCTGTCCGGAAACGAAGCTGTTCATCGCCGCCACCGACGTCAACAGCGGCAACGTGCGCGTGTTCCAGACCGCCGATCTGACCGTCGACGCGGTGCTCGCGTCGGCCTGCCTGCCCTATCTGTACCCGGCGATCGAGATCGGCGAGCGGTACTACTGGGACGGCGGCTATATGGGCAATCCGGTGCTGTTCCCGTTCTTCTACCAGACCGCATCGCGCGACATTCTGGTCGTCCATATCAATCCGATCTCGCGTCCCGACGTCCCCACGCAGCCGCAGGAAGTGATGGAGCGGCTCAACGAGATCACCTTCAACGCGTCGCTGCTGCGCGAGATGCGCGCGATCGCCTTCGTGCAGAAGCTGCTCGACGAGGAGTGGCTCAAGCCCGAATATCGCGACAAGCTCGCCTACATCCTGCTGCATTCGATCCGCGCCGACGAGGCGCTGGCGGACCTGTCATCGTCGACCAAGCTGGTGACCGACTGGAATTTCCTGCTGATGCTGCGCGAGCGCGGACGCGCTGCCGCGCAGGGCTGGTTGGATCAGCACTACGACGCCGTCGGCAAGCGCGGCACCGTCGATATCCGCAAGGAGTTCCTGCAGGACATGCCGTTGTAAGGGATCGACGAACGGCCATCGACGCGGATGTGTTCGCCCTCTGCCGCTCGCGGGAGAGGGCAGGCACGGCAGGGGAGAGGGAGGGGCCTTCGCAATACCGCTGGCGCTACAGCACCACCGGCTCGGGTTCGATCTCCACGCCAAAGCGCTGCCGCACCGTATCCGCGATGCGCCCCGCCAGCGCCAGCAGCGCGCGGCCATCGCCGCCGCCATGGTGTACCAGCACCAGCGCCTGCCGCTCGTGCACGCCGACCGGGCCATCGCGCAGGCCCTTGAACCCGCAGCGATCGATCAGCCAGCCAGCGGCCAGCTTGTAGCTGCCATCGGGCTGCCGATGGCTGACCAGGTCCGGGTGTTCTGCCACCAGCGCGTCGCGCTGCGCGGCGCCGACCACCGGATTCTTGAAGAAGCTGCCGGCATTGCCCAGCACCGCGGGGTCGGGCAGCTTGCGCTGGCGGATCGCGATGACCGCATCGCGGATCGCTGCCGCATCGGGTGCCGGATGGTCATGCAGCTCACGGGCGAGTTCGGCATAGCCGAGCGCCGGCTGCCAGCGGCGCGGCAGCCGCAGCGTGACCGCGGTGATCACGTAGCGATCGCGGCCGGCCTGCTTGAACAGGCTGTCCCGATAGCCGAACGCGCAATCGCCAAGGCTCAGCGTGACGAAGCGGCGGGTTTGCCGGTCCCAGGCGCGCAGGCTATGGAAGCGCTCGCGCAGTTCGACGCCGTAGGCGCCGATGTTCTGGATTGGCGCGGCGCCCACGCTGCCGGGGATCAGCGCCAGGTTTTCGAGGCCGGGCATGCCGTCGGCGATGGTCCGATTGACGGTCGCGTGCCAGTTTTCCCCGGCGCCAACCGTCACCAGCGAGGCGTCGTCGTCGCCGGCGACCGTGTAGCCGGGAATCTGCATCAGCAGCACCACCGCATCGAGATCGCCGGTCAGCACCACGTTGCTGCCGCCGCCCAGCACGACCACCGGCCGCTGCGCGGCGCGAGCGTCGGCCAGCGCCTCGACGAGGTCGCTTTCGCTGCGCACCGCCACCGCGAAGCGCGCGCGTACGTCGAAACCCAATGTGTTGTGCTGGCGCAGCGGATAAAATTCGTGGAAATCTGCCATGCGGAAAGTGTTGCCGGACGAGGATGCCCGAACAGCGGGATGGAAGCGGAGCGGCCTGGACTGCAGGGTTGGCTGGATTATACGGAACCACCGGCGCGGGCCGGCCGGTTCAGCAATCGAACAGCGGTACCGAGGACGAAGGTGCCGGACATTCAGAAGGAGTAGGCGATGCCGTCGTTTGACGTGGTGTGCGAAGCGAATATGGTCGAGGTCAAGAATGCGGTCGAGCAGGCCAACAAGGAAATCTCGACCCGCTTCGACTTCAAGGGTTCCGATTCCCGTGTCGAGCAGAAGGAAGGCGAACTGACCGCGTTCGCCGATGACGACTTCAAGCTCGGCCAGGTCAAGGATGTGCTGCTCAGCAAGATGGCCAAGCGCAATGTCGACGTGCGCTTCCTCGACTACGGCAAGACCGAGAAGATCAGCGGCGACAAGGTCAAGCAGGTCATCACGATCAAGAAGGGCGTGACTGGCGATCTGGCCAAGAAGATCGTCCGCATGATCAAGGACAGCAAGATCAAGGTGCAGGCCAGCATCCAGGGCGATGCGGTGCGCGTGTCGGGGGCCAAGCGCGACGATCTGCAGAGCGTGATCGCGATGCTGCGCAAGGACGTGCCTGAGGCGCCGCTGGACTTCAACAACTTCCGTGACTGAGTCCGGACCCAGGCATTGGCGATGACGACGCGGCCCTGCACAGGGCCGCGTTCTTTTTGCTGCCCGTTGTTCTACGGCCCGCTATTGCGCCGGAAGGCCGCCAATCTTCGCGCCGGCCTTGATGCCCTTCTGCGCGAACCACCCCTGGTTCATCTCCAGCGCATAGCGGATCGCCGCCTTCGGGCAATGGTTTTCCTCGCTGTGCGGCCGCATGTCCTCGATATTGACGATGGTGCCGTCGTCGGCCAGGAAGGCGATCGACAGCGGCAGCTCGGTGTTCTTCATCCAGAAGCAGTGGCCGGCCTTCTGCTCGAACACGAACAGCATGCCGGCGTTGGCGGGCATCGACTTGCGATACATCAGGCCTTGCTGGCGGGACTGCTGGTCGGCGGCGACCTCGGCGCGGATCACGTACATGCCGGCGCTCAGCGAGACGAC
>NZ_AMPR02000123.1:0-8523 GCF_000307735.3 Cupriavidus sp. HPC(L)
GTTCGCGCTGACCGGCGCGCAGCAGCGCGTGGTCAGGGAGATCGCCGCCGACATGGGCGCGCCGCACCCGATGCACCGGCTGTTGCAGGGCGACGTCGGCAGCGGCAAGACCATCGTCGCCGCGCTGGCCGCCTGCCAGGCGATCGACGCCGGCTACCAGGCCGCGCTGATGGCGCCGACCGAGATCCTGGCCGAGCAGCACTACCGCAAGCTGTCGGGCTGGCTGGCGCCGTTGGGCGTCGAGGTGGTGTGGCTGGCCGGCAGCCTGAAGCGCACGGAAAAGCGCGAGGCCGTGGCGCGGGTCGAATCGGGCCAGGCGCAACTGGCGATCGGCACCCATGCGCTGATCCAGGACGCGGTGCGCTTCGCCAGGCTGGGCCTGTCGGTCGTCGACGAGCAGCATCGCTTCGGCGTGGCGCAGCGGCTGGCGCTGCGCGGCAAGGCCGACGGCGTGGAAGGGCCGGACCAGCACGGCGCCGCGACTGCGCAACAGTCCGACGAGCCCGCCACGGTACCGCACCAGCTGATGATGTCGGCCACGCCGATCCCGCGCACGCTGGCGATGACCTATTACGCCGACCTCGACGTCTCGGTGATCGACGAACTGCCGCCCGGCCGCAGTCCGGTGGTCACGCGGCTGGTCAACGACGCCCGCCGCGACGAGGTGATCGAGCGCGTGCACCACGCCGCCGCCCAGGGCCGGCAGGTCTACTGGGTCTGCCCGCTGATCGAGGAGAGCGAGGCGCTGCAGCTGCAGACCGCGCAGGAAACCTTCGAGACGCTGGCCGCCGCCTTGCCGGACCTGAAGGTCGGGCTGGTCCATGGCCGGCTGCCGCCGGCCGAGAAGGCCGCGGTGATGGACGCGTTCTCGGCCAACCGTCTGCAGGTACTGGTCGCTACCACGGTGATCGAGGTCGGCGTCGACGTGCCCAATGCCTCGCTGATGGTGATCGAGCATGCCGAGCGCTTCGGCCTCGCGCAGTTGCACCAGCTGCGCGGCCGCGTCGGCCGGGGCAGCGCCGAGTCGGTCTGCCTGCTGATGTACCAGGCGCCGCTGTCGCCCACCGCCAAGCAGCGGCTGGCGACGATGCGCGAG
Source organism: Cupriavidus sp. HPC(L) (assembly GCF_000307735.3). Classification (NCBI taxonomy): domain Bacteria; kingdom Pseudomonadati; phylum Pseudomonadota; class Betaproteobacteria; order Burkholderiales; family Burkholderiaceae; genus Cupriavidus; species Cupriavidus sp. HPC(L). The sequence continues at coordinate 1,097 of NZ_AMPR02000123.1, forward strand.
ACCACCGACGGCTTCGAGATCGCGCGGCGCGACCTGCAGATCCGCGGGCCGGGCGAATTCCTCGGGGCGCGCCAGTCCGGCGAGGCGATGCTGCGCTTCGCCGACCTCGAGACCGACGCCTGGCTGGTCGAACCGGCGCAGCAGGCCGCCGAGCTGCTGCTGGGCCGCTACCCGGAGGCGGCGCAGGCGCACCTGTCGCGCTGGCTCGGTGGGCGGGAGCACTTTCTGAAGGCTTGAAATCGCCTGCGGCGGCCCCCGGCGGGGCGTCGCAGGCAAGAGCAGCCGGCGCCGCTTTGCCGCGCGGCTCTGACAGAACCTCGATTCGAAGGTAAAATCTATCGCTTCCGAAAAGCGATAATTTGCGAAGCACTTCTGTCACGTGCTTTCGCGGCGATTCGAACGTCCCGCCGGCCGCACCGGTCCGCCGGGACACGTCCGGCAACGTACAGCAACGTCTGGCAATCTCGCGAGAATCGCCCGCTCCACCGCAACCGTCCCAAGCCGATACGACATGACGCTGACCGAACTGAAGTACATCGTTGCCGTCGCGCGAGAGCGCCATTTCGGCCGCGCCGCCGAGGCTTGCTTCGTGTCGCAGCCGACGCTGTCGGTGGCGATCAAGAAGCTGGAAGACGAGCTGAACGTGCAGATCTTCGAGCGCGGTACCTCCGAGGTGTCGGTGACCGCGGTCGGCGAGCAGATCGTCGCGCAGGCGCAGCGGGTGCTGGAGCAGACCATGGCGATCCGCGAGATCGCCAAGCAGGGCAAGGATCCGCTGGCCGGACCGCTGCGGGTCGGCGTGATCTACACGATCGGGCCGTACCTGTTGCCGGCGCTGGTCAAGCAGATGATCCAGACCGTCCCGCAGATGCCGCTGATGCTGCAGGAGAACTACACGGTCAAGCTGATCGAGCTGCTCAAGCAGGGCGAGATCGACTGCGCGATCATGGCCGAGCCGTTCCCCGACTCGGGCCTGACGGTGCGGCCGCTGTACGACGAGCCCTTCGTCGTCGCGGTGCCGCGCGGCCATCAGCTGGAAAAGGCCGAGCACGTCGCGCCCGACGAACTGAAGCAGCAGACCATGCTGCTGCTGGGCAGCGGCCACTGCTTCCGCGACCATGTGCTGGGCGTCTGCCCGGAGCTGTCGCGCTTCTCGCAGGCGGCCGACGGCATCCAGAAGACCTTCGAGGGCTCGTCGCTCGAGACCATCCGCCATATGGTCGCCAGCGGCGTCGGCATTACCGTGCTGCCGCGTACCTCGGTGCCGGACCTGCAGGCCGGCAACGATCTGCTGTCCTACGTGCCGTTCGCCGAGCCGGTGCCCGATCGCCGCGTCGTGCTGGCCTGGCGCAAGAGCTTCACCCGGCTGCCGGCGATGGAAGCGCTGTGCGCGGCGGTCGCGGCCTGCGATCTGCCGGGCGTGCGCAAGCTGACGCCGGACGCGCTGGCCAAGGCGGCCTGACCCTTTCCCATCCCGCTGCATCCACGGTCGTCCCCGCGCAGGCGGGGACCGCATTGCCTTGCAAAGGCGCTGTTAGCTTTACGCTATATCATAGTTTTAAATAATTAAATTCTCATACCAATAGGTGATTGTTAAACTCCTTCCATCGACGCACGATACCGCTCGCAGAAGGAGTCAGCATGAACCGCAATCGTCCCTTGTCGTTGCCCGCCCCGGGCGCCGTCTGGCGCGACCTGCGCCGTCAGCTGACCGACTGCCTGGCCTGTTTCGCCACCGTCTATTGACGGCCGGCGAACGCGGCGTCACGGCGGCATCGCAAACGGCGCGTAGTCTCGCGCGCGTTGGCGCAGCCGTTTTGCGCAGCCGTTCCGCGTACCCCCCGTATCTCCGTAATCCCCGTATCCCCACCAGCAGAGGTCACGATGAGCAAGGACAAGGACATCCTCACCACCGCCGCCGGCGCGCCGGTCGCCGACAACCAGAATTCGCTGACCGCCGGCGTGCGCGGTCCGATGCTGCTGCAGGACGTCTGGTTCCTGGAGAAGCTCGCCCACTTCGACCGCGAAGTCATTCCCGAGCGCCGCGTGCATGCCAAGGGCTCGGGCGCCCACGGCACCTTCACGGTGACGCACGACATCACGCAGTACACCAAAGCCTCGATCTTCGCCGAGGTCGGCAAGCAGACCCCGCTGTTCCTGCGCTTCTCGACGGTGGCCGGCGAGCGCGGCGCCGCCGATGCCGAGCGCGACGTGCGCGGCTTCTCGGTCAAGTTCTATACCGACGAGGGCAACTGGGACGTGGTCGGCAACAACACGCCGGTGTTCTTCGTCCGCGATCCGCTGAAATTCCCCGACTTCATCCACACGCAGAAGCGCAATCCGCGCACCAATCTGCGTGACCCGATCGCGGTCTGGGACTTCTGGTCGCGCCATCCGGAATCGCTGCACCAGGTCACCATCCTGATGAGCGATCGCGGCCTGCCGCAGAACTACCGGCAGATGCACGGCTTCGGCTCGCACACCTACTCGTTCATCAACGCCGCCGGCGAGCGCTTCTGGGTCAAGTTCCACTTCAAGTCGCAGCAGGGCATCGCCAACTGGACCAACGAGGAAGCGGCGAAGGTCGTGGCCGGCGACCGCGAGAGCGCGCAGCGCGACCTGTACGAACACATCGAGCAGGGCAATTTCCCGCGCTGGAAGCTGCAGGTACAGATCATGCCGGAGGCCGACGCGGCGACCTATCGGATCAATCCGTTCGACCTGACCAAGGTCTGGCCGCATGCCGACTACCCGCTGATCGACGTCGGCGTGCTGGAACTGAACCGCAACCCGGACAATTACTTCGCCGAGGTCGAGCAGGTCGCGATGAACCCGTCCAACATCGTGCCTGGCATCGGTTTCTCGCCGGACCGGATGCTGCAAGGGCGGCTGTTCTCGTACGGCGACACGCAGCGCTACCGGCTCGGCGTCAATCACCACCAGATCCCGGTCAACGCGCCGAAATGCCCGTTCCACAACAGCTTCCACCGGGACGGCGCGATGCGCGTCGACGGCAACCAGGGCAGCAAGCTGAACTACGAGCCGAACCGGCAGGGCGCCTTCGCGGCCGGCGAGCGCGCGGTCGAGCCGCCGCTGGCGGTCGGCGCGGTGGCGGACCGCTTCGATCACCGGGCGGACGACGACGATTACTACAGCCAGCCGCGCGCGCTGTTCCAGCTGTTCGACGAAGGCCAGCGCCAACGGCTGTTCGGCAATATCGCGGCGGCGATGCAGGGCGTGCCGGCCGACATCGTGCAGGTCCAGCTCGCGCACTTCCGCAAGATCGACCCGGCCTACGCGCAGGGGGTGGAGCAGGCGCTGAACGTACGTTGACGATCGTCGCATGGCGCCCAGCCGGTGCGTGCGGGTTTGTCCGCATTCGCCGCGGGATGCCATAATGCGATGCCGGGCCGCAGGCGGAGATTCCGCACGCGGCCCCGTCGCATTTTTCCGCAGTTTGTCGTGGCCACATCAGAACGGAGCGTATCGATCATGGCGAAGAAGAACGAGATGAGTGTGAACATCGGGATTTCGGACAAGGACCGCAAGAAGATCGCCGAGGGCCTGTCCAAGCTGCTCGCGGACACCTACACGCTTTATCTGAAGACGCACAACTTCCACTGGAACGTCACCGGCCCGATGTTCAACACGCTGCATCTGATGTTCGAAACGCAGTACAACGAACTGGCGCTGGCGGTCGATTCGATCGCCGAACGCATCCGCGCGCTGGGCTATCCGGCACCGGGCACCTACAAGGAATACGCGCGGCTGTCGTCGATCCAGGAGGAAGAGGGCGTGCCCGAGGCCACCGAGATGATCCGCAAGCTGGTCGAGGGCCAGGAGGCCGTGGTGCGCACCGCGCGCTCGATCTTCCCGCTGGTCGAGGCCGCCGCCGACGAGCCGTCGGCCGACCTGCTGACCCAGCGCATGCAGACCCACGAAAAGACCGCGTGGATGCTGCGCTCGATGCTGGCCTGAACGGGCCGGTGTCGTGACGATGCGCCGCCGATGCCGGCGGCGTATCGTTTCAGGTTGCAGCAGGGGCCTCGCCAGGGGCAATCGAACCTGACGGCAACCGCTGGGCTTCATTCTCGATCCCGCTTCCTGCCCGTCCGCCCGTGCCGCTGTCCCCCTCCCACCGCCCGACCCCGATGCTCGAACGTCTCGCCCTGTACGCGCGCCTGGTGCGCATCGACAAGCCGATCGGCACGCTGCTGTTGCTGTGGCCGACCTTGTGGGCGCTGTGGATGGCCGCCGGCGGCCCGCCGCCGTGGCCGATCTTCTGGATCTTCGTGGTGGGCACCTTCCTGATGCGCTCGGCCGGCTGCGCGATGAACGACTGGGCCGACCGGGATTTCGACAAGCATGTGAAGCGCACCCGCGAGCGGCCGCTGACCGCCGGGCGCATCCAGCCCTGGGAGGCGCTGGCGGTCGCGGGCACGCTGGCCGTGCTGGCCTTTCTGCTGATCCTGCCGCTCAACGAGCTGACCAAGTGGCTGTCGGTGGTCGCGGTGATCGTTGCGGCGACCTATCCGTTCTTCAAGCGCTTCTTCGCGATTCCGCAGGCCTATCTGGGCATCGCGTTCGGCTTCGGCATCCCGATGGCGTTCGCCGCGGTGCAGGAGCAGGTGCCGCCGGTGGCCTGGCTGATGCTGCTCGCCAATGTGTTCTGGTCGGTCGCCTACGACACCGCCTACGCGATGGTCGATCGCGACGACGACCTGCTGATCGGCATGAAGACCTCGGCGATCACGTTCGGACGCTTCGATGTCGCGGCGATCATGATCTGTTACGCGGGCTTCCTGGCGCTGATGGCGCTGGCCGGCAGCATGCTCGGGCTGGGCTGGCCGTACTGGCTCGGCCTGGCGGCCGCCGCCGTCACCGCGCTGTATCACTACACGCTGATCCGCGGGCGCGACCGCATGCAGTGCTTCGCGGCATTCCGGCACAACAACTGGCTGGGCGCCTGGGTGTTCGCCGGTACCGCGCTGGCCTACGCACTGCGGTAGAGCCTGTCGTTCCCGCGCAGGCGGGAACCCAGCGACTCCCAAGGGGGGCGGCTGAAAGCCGCTGGGTCCCCGCCTGCGCGGGGACCACAGCGATCTTGGCGCTGGCTCCGGACTCAACCTTCCTTGCCGAATTCCTCGCCCATCTGCGCGCCGCGCGCCGCCGCGGCGTGGACCGCCTTGACGAAGGCATCGCCGACGCCCGATTGCTCCAGCACCGTCAGCGCCGCGTAGGTCGTGCCGCCCTTGGACGTCACGCGCTCGCGCAGCGTGGCCACCGGCTCGCTCGACTGCGCGGCCAGCGCGGCCGCGCCGCGGAACGTCTCGATCGCCAGCTGGCGGCCCTGCGCCGCGGTCAGCCCCAGTTCGGTGGCCGCGCGCTCCATCGCCTCGATCACGTAGAACACATAGGCCGGACCGCTGCCCGAGACCGCGGTGACCGCATCCATCTGCGCATCGTTGTCGAGCCAGACGCACTGGCCGACCGCCTCGGCCAGCGCGGTGGCGATCGCGCGGTCCTCGGCCGACAGGCTGGCCGGCGCGCTCAAGCCCGTCATGCCCTTGCCGGCCAGCGCCGGCGTATTCGGCATCGAGCGCACCACGCGCGCATGACCGCCGAGCCAGCGCTGGATGTCCTGCAGGCGGATGCCGGCGGCCACGCTGATCACCAGGCCGCGGCTGCCGGCGGTGCGCAGATGCGGCAGCAGCTGTTCGGCCGCCTCGCGGAACTGCTGCGGCTTGGTCGCCATCACGATCACGTCGCTGCCGGCGAGTTCGACGTCGGGCGTCTCGACGGTATGCACGCGCTGCTCGCGCGCCAGCCGCTCGCGTGCCGGCGCATACGGGTCGGCGACGCGGATCGAGGTCGGCGGCACGCCGCGGGCGATCAGGCCGCCGATCAGCGCGGTGGCAAGGTTGCCGCCGCCGACGAAGCCGAAGGTCAGGGTGGTGAGCATGGGTGGGTCTCGCTGTGAGTCTGGATGTGGGGTTCGGAAGATGGGCAGAGAGGTGCCCGCCAGGTTCAAGCCAGGTTCAGGCCGGACGCGGACGCGAGCCGAAGATCGCGGTGCCGACGCGCACGATGGTCGCGCCCTCGGCCACCGCCGCCTCGAGGTCGCCGGACATGCCCATCGACAGCGTGTCGACCGCGAGGCCATCCTCGCGCAGCGTGGCCAGCAGCGCGCGCAGCGCGGCGAATGGGCGGCGCTGCGCCGCGATGTCTTCCTCCGGCTCGGGAATCGCCATCAGCCCGCGCAGATGCAGATTGGGCAGGGGCGCGATCGCGCGGGCAAGAGGCAGCACGTCGGCCGGCGCCACGCCGCTTTTGCTGGCCTCGCCGCTGATATTGACCTGGATGCAGACCTGCAGCGGCCCCATCGAGGCCGGGCGCTGCGCCGACAGCCGCTCGGCGATGCGCAGCCGGTCGACCGAATGGACCCAGTCGAAGTGCTCGGCCACCGCACGCGTCTTGTTGCTTTGCAGCGGGCCGATGAAGTGCCACGACAGCTGCTCGCGCAACGATGCCAGCGCGGCGATCTTGTCCAGGCCTTCCTGCACGTAGTTCTCGCCGAAGGCCCGCTGGCCCGCGTCGAAGGCCTCGCGCACGGCCCCCGGCGGGAAGGTCTTGGACACCGCCAGCAGCGATACGTCGCCGGCCGATCGGCCCGCCTCGAGTTCGGCGGCGGCAAGGCGCCGGCGCACGGCTTGCAGATTCGCGGCTATGACCGACATGATTCGGCAAACATCTAAAGAAACGGTTGGCAACTAGGGGTAGGCCATTATAGTGTTTGCTCCCGATCCAATCGCCGACAGGAACACGCCATGGACAACGTCTATCAGTTCACCGCCGAATCGCTGGCCGGCCAACCGGTCTCGCTATCGCAGTTCGAGGGCAAGGTTCTGCTGATCGTCAATACCGCCAGCGAATGCGGTTTCACGCCGCAGTACGCCGGGCTGCAGCGGCTGCACGAGCGCCATGCGGGCCGCGGCTTCGCGGTGCTGGGCTTCCCCTGCAACCAGTTCGGCAAGCAGGAGCCCGGCGATGCGCAGCAGATCGGCCAGTTCTGCGAATCGCGCTTCCAGGTCAGCTTTCCGATGTTCGCCAAGATCGATGTCAACGGCGCCAACGCGCATCCGCTGTATCGCTGGCTGACCGGGCAAAAGCCGGGGCTGCTCGGCATTGAGGCGATCAAGTGGAACTTCACCAAGTTCCTGCTGCGCCGCGACGGCACGGTGTACAAGCGCTATGCGCCGACCACCAAGCCGGAGGACATCGAGGCCGACATCGAGACGCTGCTGGCCGAGCCGGCGCACTGAGCCAGCGCACCGAGGCGGCGCCGGCCGTCGCCAGCGGCCGCTCAGTCCTGCGGCGGCCCCGCCGGCGGTTGGGTTTCGCGGTCGCGCAGCAGCCGCTCGAGCAGC
>NZ_AMPR02000122.1:0-8527 GCF_000307735.3 Cupriavidus sp. HPC(L)
CAGGCCGCCGTTCAGCGAGAAGTCGGCACCGGTGGCAAAACCGGATTCCTCCGACGCGAGCCAGGCGCAGATCGAGGCAATCTCCTCCGGCTGGCCCAGGCGCTTGACAGGGATCGTGCCGACGATCTTGTCGAGCACGTCCTGACGGATTGCCTTGACCATGTCGGTGGCGATATAGCCCGGCGACACCGTGTTGACCGTCACGCCCTTGGTCGCGACTTCCTGCGCCAGCGCCATCGTGAAGCCGTGCAGGCCGGCCTTCGCCGTCGAGTAGTTGGTCTGGCCGAACTGCCCCTTCTGCCCGTTGACCGACGAGATATTGATGATCCGGCCCCAGCCGCGATCCGCCATGCCGTCGATCACCTGCTTGGTGACGTTGAACAGCGAGGTCAGGTTGGTGTCGATCACCGCGTCCCAGTCGGCGCGCGTCATCTTGCGGAACACCACATCGCGCGTGATGCCCGCATTGTTGATCAGCACGTCGACCTCGCCGACCTCCGCCTTGACCTTGTCGAACGCCGCCTTGGTCGAATCCCAGTCGGCCACGTTGCCCTCGGAGGCAATGAAGTCGAAGCCGAGCGCCTTCTGCTGTTCCAGCCAGCGCTCACGGCGCGGCGAGTTGGGGCCGCAGCCCGCGATCACGCGAAAGCCGTCCTTGGCCAGGCGCTGGCAGATCGCGGTGCCGATGCCGCCCATGCCGCCCGTTACGTATGCAATGCGCTGAGTCATATCCACTCCTGATCAGATTCTTGTTATCGACGCCGGCGCGCCGGTCGGACGGCGCCATGCCGTCCGCATTGAAACCGCGCGTGCCGGCCCACCCCTCCTCACCGTTCCACGGCGAGCGCCACCCCCATGCCGCCGCCGATGCACAGCGACGCCAGGCCCTTCTTCGCATCGCGCCGCTTCATTTCGTGCAGCAGCGTCACCAGAATGCGGCAGCCCGACGCGCCGATCGGATGGCCGATCGCGATCGCGCCGCCATTGACGTTGACCTTGTCGGTGTCCCAGCCCATCTGCTTGTGCACTGCCAGCGCTTGCGCGGCGAACGCCTCGTTGATCTCCATCAGGTCCAGGTCCTGCACGCTCCAGCCGGCGCGCGACAGGCAGCGCTGCGAGGCCGGCACCGGGCCCATGCCCATGACCTTCGGATCGACGCCGGCGTTGGCGAACGCGCGGATCGTGGCGAGCGGAGTCAGGCCCAGCTCGCGCGCCTTGGCGGCCGACATCACCACCACGGCGGCGGCGCCATCGTTGATGCCCGAGGCATTGGCCGCGGTCACGGTGCCTGCCTTGTCGAAGGCCGGCTTCAGGCCGGCGATGCTCTCGAGCGTCGCGCCGTGGCGAACGAACTCGTCGGTGGCGAACGCCACCGGTTCACCCTTGCGCTGCGGGATCATCACCGGAACGATTTCCTCGTCGAAGCGCCCGGCCTTCTGCGCGGCCTCGGCCTTGTTCTGCGAGCTGACCGCGAACTCGTCCTGCGCCTCGCGCGAGATACCGTATTCCTTGGCGACGTTCTCGGCGGTGATGCCCATGTGGTACTGGTTATAGACGTCCCACAGGCCGTCGACGATCATCGTGTCGATCAGCTTGGCATCGCCCATGCGGAAGCCGTCGCGCGAGCCGGGCAGTACGTGCGGCGCCGCGCTCATGTTCTCCTGGCCGCCGGCCACGACGATCTCGGCATCGCCGGAGGCGATCGCATTGGCGGCCAGCATCACGGCCTTCAGGCCCGAACCGCACACCTTGTTGATCGTCATCGCCGGAACCATATGCGGCAGTCCGGCCTTGATCGCGGCCTGGCGCGCCGGGTTCTGGCCCGAGCCGGCGGTCAGCACCTGGCCCATGATCACTTCGCTGACCTGCTCCGGCTTGACGCCGGCGCGCTCGAGCGCGGCCTGGATGACGATGGCGCCCAGCTCGGGGGCCGGCACCTTGGCCAGCGAGCCGCCGAATTTGCCTACCGCGGTGCGTGCGGCCGATACGATCACAACGTCAGTCATGTTCAGTCCTCTCAATGGAATGCGGATACTGCGGATTCAGGATGTCGATGTCGATGCGGGAGCGGACGAATCAGTGGACGGGCTGCTTGCCCGCCCGGCGTACTTCCCTCTCGCGTTGCCCCGGTTGCGTAGTTCCCTGCCCTAAGCCTTTGCCTTGACGTAGCGGCCAGGCGCCGGCTCGATGGCCGGATAGTCGCGGCTGCCGTACTGCGTCGGTGCCGCCTTTTTCGCGCCGGCGTGCTTGCCGAGCCAGGCAAACCAGTCCGGCCACCAGCTGCCGGGCGCCTCCGTCGCGCCGGCCAGCCAGTCGTTCGGGCTGTCGGGCAGGTCTTCGTTGAGCCAGTGGCTGCGCTTGTTCTTCGCCGGCGGATTGATGACGCCGGCGATATGCCCGGACGCGCCCAGCACGAAGCGCAGGTCATTGGACAACAGCCGCGTCGACGCATACGCCGCGGTCCACGGCACGATATGGTCCTCGCGCGAGCCGTACAGATAGGTCGGCACGTCGATCTTGCCGAGGTCGACCGGCACGCCGCAGACGGTCAGCTTGCCGGGCACCTTCAGCTCGTCCTGCAGATAGGTGTGGCGCAGATACCAGCAATACCAGGGTCCCGGCAGATTGGTCGCGTCGCCGTTCCAGAACAGCAGGTCGAACGGCACCGGCGTGTTGCCCTTCAGATAGTTGTCGACCACGTAGTTCCAGACCAGGTCGTTCGGCCGCAGGAACGAGAACGTGTTGGCCAGCTCGATGCCGCGCAGCAACGCGCAGGGCGCACCAGCCGCGCCGCCGAGCGTGGCTTCGCGCAACTGCACGTGGGCTTCGTCGACGAAGACGTCGAGCACGCCGGTGTCGGAAAAATCGAGCAGCGTGGTCAGCAGCGTCAGGCTCTGCGCCGGACGTTCGCCGCGCCCTGCCATTACCGCCAGTGCGGTCGACACGATGGTGCCGCCCACGCAGAAGCCCAGCACATTGATGCGCGGCTGCCCGCTGATCGCGCGCGCGACCTCGATCGCGCGGATCGCACCGTGCTCGATATAGTCGTCCCAGGTACGCGCCGCCATGCTCGCATCCGGATTGCGCCACGACACCAGGAACACGGTATGGCCCTGCTCGACGATGTGGCGAACCAGCGAGCTCTCCGGCTGCAGATCGAGGATGTAGTACTTGTTGATGCACGGCGGCACCATCAGCAGCGGCCGTGCATGGACCTTGGCGGTCAGCGGCTTGTACTGCAACAACTGGAAGTATTCGTTCTCGTAGACCACCGCGCCCTCGGTGACCGCGACATTGCGGCCCACTTCGAAGGCCGACTCGTCGGTCTGCGAGATCTTGCCGCGCGTCAGGTCCTCGAGCATGTTGCGCAGCCCCGCGCGCAACGATTCGCCGTTCGATTCGATCAGGCGCCGCTGCGCCTCCGGGTTGGTCGCGAGGAAATTGGCCGGCGACATCGCATCGACCCACTGCGTCACCGCGAAGCGGATGCGCTGCCGCGTCTTCGCGTCGGCCTCGACGGCATCGGCCATCTCGCTCATCGCGCGCGCGGTCAGCAGATAGAAGGCCGCGGCGTAGCGATACGGCGCGTTGCTGCGCCAGGCATCGCCGGCGAAGCGCCGGTCGGTCAGCTGCACCTGCTGTTGGTCGCCGGCCGCCATCGCGCGCCACAGGTCGGTGAAACCCTGCATGAAGCGCTGCTGGATCTCGGCGAGCTGCGCCGGGGCAATCTTGATGCCGGGAAATGCAGCGCCGGGGAATGCAGCGCCGGGGAAGCCGGCGCCAGGGAAGGCGCCGCCGGGGAAGCCGCCCAACGCCGCGAACGCTTCCGCGCCCGGCATGCCGCCGGCCGCGCGGCCATTGGCCTGGACCTGCCTGGACCACTCCAGCCATGTCGCTGGATCGAATGGCCCCGGCGTCGATGAAAACGGTGTGGTCTTTTCTTCCTGTCCGGAAGCTGCCGCGCCTTTGCCGGTCGCCATGATGTCGTGTCTCTCTGCCGTCTGATGGTAAGCCGGCCCGGAACGCGTTCAGCGATTCGCTCCGGGAGAACCGGCACGCGGCGCGCTCCTCCGGCCACGGAGCGCGTGCGGTATGCTTGCCGAATGACGGCCAGCGCGCTTTCCACGGCATACCGTGGTGCGGGGCGCTGCGGGCCGCACAGTGACTCGCCGTCCGGGGCATTGTTGCCTTGCAACGATGACGCTGTCAATGCGGGAAACGTCTTGACGCAAAGGCGCTGTGCGGCCGCCGAGTTCGGCCGCGGCAGTGTCCACGAAGAGGATGAAATTCCGATGTATATCGTCGCGATCGGCTGGCTCTACGTCGCGCTGATGATGGCCATTACCGAACACACGGTGGTGGCGGCGATCGCCACCTTCCTGCTGTATGGCGTCGGGCCGGTCGCGTTGCTGCTCTACATTCTCGGCACGCCGGGACGCCGCAAGCGGCGGCGGGCCGCCGAACAGGCAGAAGAACAAGCGGCACGGCAGGCGAAGGCAGCAACGCCGCCGGACGGCGGCGCTGCATGAGGCCAAATGTCATGTCGTTCGGACAATAGAGCAGCGGAACCGCCTCGCTGCCCTGCCACTTGGCTCACCGCCTATCGTTCCTTCGCGGCCGGCTCCAGCCAGACCAGGCTCGCCATCCGCCCGGTCACGCCATCGCGCCGGTACGAATAGAAGCGCTGCGGATCGCTGACCGTGCAGGCATCGCCGCCGTGGACGTCGACACAGCCGGCGCGCGCGAGCCGGGTGCGGGCCAGCGCGTACAGGTCGGCGAGGTACTTGCCCGCCGCAGCGGGCCGGAACGCTCGCAAGACGGCATCGTGCTCGTGCGGCAAGGCCTGCTCGAGAAATGCCGCACGGACTTCGGTGCCGACCTCGAACGCATCCGGGCCGATCGCCGGGCCCAGCCATGCGAGCCACTGCGGCCGCGATCCCGCGTCCTTGCGTTGCGCGTCCATGCGGGCCAGCGTGGCCTCGATCACGCCGGCGCACAGGCCGCGCCAGCCCGCATGCGCGGCACCGACCACCGTGCCTGCACGATCGCACAGCAGCACCGGCAGGCAGTCCGCGGTCATTACCGCGCAGACCTGTCCCGGCGTGGTGCTGATGCTCGCATCGGCGCGCGGCGGCGCGCCGTTCTCCGCGCCGTTCTCCGCACCGTCGACACCATCGGCACCGTCGGCGCCATCGGCAGTCACCACCGCGCAGCCGTGCACCTGCTCCAGCCATCGGGGCGCCGACGGCAGCCAGGACTGCAGGCGCCGCCGGTTCTGCGCGACCGCTTCGGCATCGTCGCCAACATGAGTACCGAGATTGAGCCCGCCGGCGCCGCCGTCGGCGAGACCATATGGACCGCGGCTGACGCCGCCGATGCGCGTCGTCGACAGCGCCCGTACCCACGCCGGCGCGGGCCAGTCGGGTACCAGCTGCGAGAGCCTGCCGGCATCAACGTTGGTCATCGTCATCGTCGTCATCGCCCTCGTAAAGGATGGCGCCATCCCATGCCTCACCGTCGCCATCGTCCTCATCGTCGTAGCGATCGCGCTCTTCCAGCGTGGTGAACTCCAGCGCGTCGATCAACGCCTGCAGATCGTCCGGGGCCGGCGCGCGCCACGACATCGCCTTGCCGGTGACCGGATGCACCAGACCGAGCCGATAGGCATGCAGCGCCTGGCGTTCGAACGGCACCGGCAACGGCGCCTTGATGGCCGGACGCTGGCCGCGCTGGGTAGCGCGGTGATAGACCGGGTCGCCCAGCAGCGGATGGCCGATCGATTCAAAATGCACGCGGATCTGATGCGTGCGGCCGGTCTCGAGCTGGCACATCACCATCGACACGCAGCCGCGTCCGAGCGGCGCCACGCTCAGCGTGCGGAAATGCGTGCGCGAAGGCTTGCCGCTGGCGGTATGGACCACGGCCATCCGGGTACGCTCGCGCGGATCGCGGCCGATCGGCGCATCGATGGTGCCCTCGTCGGGGGCCTCGCCCCACACCAGCGCCAGATAGGTCCGCTTGACGGTGCGCGCCTGCAGCTGCCGCACCAGATCGGTCTGCGCCGTCAGCGTGCGCGCCACCACCATCAGGCCCGAGGTCTCCTTGTCGAGCCGGTGGACGATGCCCGCCCGTGGCAGTGTGGCCGCGGCCGGGTCGCGATGCAGCAGTCCGTTGAGCACGGTGCCGCTCCAGTTGCCGGCGGCGGGATGCACGACCAGGCCGGCCGGCTTGTCGATGACCAGCAGCGCGGCGTCTTCGTAGACGACCTGCAGCGGCACCGGCTCGGGCGTGAAGGCCAGCGTTTCGGGCGCGGCCTGCGGCCTGACCTCGATGCGCTGCCCCATCTGCACGCTGTCGCGCGGCCGGCGTACGGCACCGTCGACGGTCACGGCGCCGCTGTCGATCCACTGCTGGATGCGGCTGCGCGAGAATTCGCTGAACTGCCGCGCCAGTAATTTATCGAGGCGTTCTCCGTGTGCGGCGCTGTCGACTTCCAGCACCAGCGGGACCATGTCGGCGCCGCTTTCCGCCTCGACAAGTGCGGCCGCGGGCAGCTCGTCGAAATCCTCCAGCTCGGTTTCCACCGCCGCATCGCGTGCGGGCTCGCCGTCGAAGGCCATTTGCGGGCTGGCGACCGAGGGGCTTGGGCTATAATGCTTGACGCTTTTTTTCATCCGGAATAGGTTGCCCATGCAATCGATGAGCATGAGACGCGCCAGTTGGCGCGCAAGATTTGGAGCGATTCTGCTCGCGGGCGGCTGCGTCATGCTGTCGGCATGCGGCCTGCTCTCGGAACAACCCGACGAAACCGCGGGTTGGTCAGCCAACAAATTATATTCGGAAGCCAAGGACGCCCTCGACAGCGGCGACTATCCGCGCGCGGTCAAGCTGTACGAAAAGCTCGAGGGCCGCTACCCGTTCGGCCGCTTCGCGCAGCAGGCGCAGATCGATACGGCCTACGCGAACTACAAGGACGGCGAGACCGCCGCGGCGCTGGCCTCGGTCGACCGCTTCATCCAGCTGCACCCGAACCATCCGTCGGTCGATTACGCCTACTACCTGAAGGGCCTGATCAACTTCAACGACAACCTGGGCTGGCTCGGCCGCTTCTCGGGCCAGGACCTGAGCGAGCGCGATCCGAAGGCGGCACGCGCGGCCTACGACGCGTTCCATACGCTGGTCACGCGCTTCCCCGAGAGCCGCTACACGCCGGACGCCGCGGCGCGGATGCAGTACATCGTCAACTCGCTGGCCCAGCACGAGGTCCACGCGGCGCGCTACTACTATCGCCGCGGCGCCTATCTGGCGGCGGTCAACCGCGCGCAGCAGGCCCTGAAGGAATACGATGGCGCGCCGGCCAACGAAGAGGCGCTGTACATCATGATCCGTTCGTACGAGGCGCTCGGCATGAAGGACCTGCGCGACGACACGGCGCGCGTGATGGAGATGAACTTCCCCAACAGCGACTTCATGAAGTACGGCGAGCGCCGCGAGAAGGACAAGCCATGGTGGAAGCTGTTCTGATGCCACTGCGACAGGCATAGGAAGCATAAGAAAAGCCCGGTTCGATCTACCGAACCGGGCTTTTTGTTTTGGCGGCTTGTTTTGGCGGCTTGTTTTGGCGGCTTGTTTTGGCGGCAATCGCGGGCCCACCGGACCGCGGTCGCCCCTGTCGCGCTACGCCTTCTTCAACCCTTCCAGAAACGCCACTACCGTGTCCCGCTCGCGCGTGCGCTTGAACGGCGGCAAGCTTTGCCAGATCTGCCGTCCATAGGGCTTCTCGACCAGCCGCGTGTCGCAGATCACCAGCACGCCGCGGTCGGTCTCGGAGCGGATCAGCCGGCCGGCGCCCTGCTTCAGCGTGATCACCGCATGCGGCAGCTGGTGCACGGCGAACGGGCTCAGGCCCTTCTTCTGCAACGCCTCCATCCGCGCGGCCAGCACCGGATCGTCGGGCGGCGCGAACGGCAGCTTGTCGATCACCACCAGCGACAACGCTTCGCCGCGCACATCGACGCCCTCCCAGAAGCTCTGGCTGCCGACCAGCACCGCGTTGCCCAGCTCGCGGAAGCGATCGAGCAGTTCGGTACGGCTGGCCTGGCCCTGCACCAGGATCGGCAGCTGCAGCCCGCGCTCGGCGAACGCCTCGTACAGCAGGTCGGAGGCGCGCTGCACCGCGCGCAGCGTGGTGCAAAGCACGAAGGTACGCCCGCCGGCCGCCTCGATCAGCGGCAAGGCGGCCGCCACCACCGCGTCGGTGAACTGTGGCGACTGGGGCGCCGGCAGGTCGCGCGGCACGTACAGCAGGCCCTGCTCGCCGTAATCGAAGGGGCTGGGCAGCGACAGCGAGCGGTCCTTGTCGAGCCCCAGCTGCGCGGCATAGTGGCCGAAATTGCCTTTGACCGACAGCGTCGCCGACGTGAAGATCCACGCGCGCGGATGTCCCGCACGCTGGCGCGAGAAGATCGGCGCGATCGACAGCGGCGTGCGGTGCAGCTGCACGGTATGCGAGAACACTTCGACCCAG
>NZ_AMPR02000121.1:0-8534 GCF_000307735.3 Cupriavidus sp. HPC(L)
ACCGGCAATCAACCGGCGATCAACCCGCCGATCCAGCGGGCATCAATCGGCCTTCACCGGCTCGATCGCCATCTCCTTGAGCCTGAGCTCGACCGCCTTGCCCTTGCGCGCGCGCTTGCCGACATAGGGCAGCAGGTTCGCGCCGGCCAGCTTCTGCGACGTCGCCTTGCCGCCTCGGCCGAGCCCGGACACCATCAGTCCGGGCGCGCCCACCGCGGCGACCTGCTGCAGCGTTTCCTTCGGTTCCAGCTCCATCAGGATCACGCCGCGTCCGCCGCCGGACAGCACCTTGATCTCGTCGAGCGCGATCAGCAGCAGGCGGCCATTGCCCGACAGGCAGGCCACGTGCGTCGCCTCGTCGCCGATCGGCGCGGGCGAGAGCGGCGCGTCGCCATCGTCGAGCGTCAGGAACGACTTGCCGCCCTTCTGCCGGCTGATCATGTCACCGACCTTGCTCTGGAAGCCGTTGCCGCCGCGCGTCGCGATCAGCATGCGCTGATCGGCCGTGCCGGCGAACGTATGCGCGATCTGCGTGCCCGCCTGCAGCTCGACCAGCGTGGTCAGCGGCACGCCGTCGCCGCGGCCCCCGGGCAGGCCCGCGACCGGCACCGAATAGACGCGGCCATTGGTACCGAAGGCGAGCAGCACGTCGATCGTGCGGCATTCGAAGGTGCGGTACAGCGCGTCGCCCGCCTTGAAGGTGAACTGCTGCGGATCGTGCCCATGGCCCTGGCGCGTGCGCACCCAGCCCTTCTGCGACACCACCACGGTCACCGGTTCGTCGATCACGCGCACTTCCGCGGCGGCGCGGCGCTCTTCCTGGATCAGCGTGCGGCGCGGGTCCTTGTCGGCCGGGCTGTACTGCCTGGCGTCGGCCTCGATCTCCTTGACGATGCGACGACGCATCATGGTCTCGGACTTGAGCAGCACGTCGAGGTCGGCCTGTTCTTCGCGCAGGTCCTTCAGCTCCTGCTCGATGCGGATCGATTCGAGCCGCGCCAGTTGGCGCAGCCGGATTTCGAGGATGTCCTCAGCCTGCCGCTCGGACAGGCCGAAGGCCTGCATCAGCGCGGGCTTGGGCTCGTCGCCCTCGCGGATGATGCGGATCACCTCGTCGATATTGAGCAGCACCAGCATCCGGCCTTCGAGGATATGGATGCGGTCCTCGACCTTGCCCAGCCGGTGCCGGCTGCGGCGGGTCACCGTCTCGAAGCGGAAGGCGATCCATTCGCGCAGGATCTCGGCGAGGCCCTTCTGCCGCGGACGGCCGTCGGTGCCGATCATCACCAGGTTGATCGGCGCGCCGGTCTCGAGGCTGGTATGCGCGAGCAGCGTCTGCGCGAATTCCTGCTGGTCGATGTTCTTGCTCTTGGGCTCGAACACCAGCCGCACCGGCGCGTCCTTGCCGGACTCGTCGCGCACCGCGTCGAGCACGCCGAGCATGGTCTGCTTCAGCTGCAGCTGCTCGGGGGTCAGCGACTTCTTGCCGGCGCGGACCTTCGGATTGGTCAGTTCCTCGATTTCCTCGAGCACCTTCTGCGCCGAGGTGCCGGGCGGCAGCTCGTTGACCACCAGCTGCCACTGGCCGCGCGCCATGTCCTCGATGACCCAGCGCGCACGCACCTTCAGGCTGCCGCGGCCGCTCTCGTAGATCTGCGCGATGTCGGCCGGCGACGAGATGATCTGGCCGCCGCCCGGATAGTCCGGGCCCGGCATCAGCGCCAGCAGCTCGGCCAGCGTGATGTTCGGATTGCGGATCATCGCGACCGTGGCCGCGGCGACCTCGCGCAGGTTGTGCGGTGGGATTTCGGTGGCCATGCCGACCGCGATGCCGGACGCGCCGTTGAGCAGCACGAACGGCAGCCGCGCCGGCAGCAGCTTGGGCTCTTCCATCGAGCCGTCGTAGTTCGGCGCGAAGTCGACCGTGCCTTGGTCGATCTCGTCGAGCAGCAGCCGCGCGATCGGCGTCAGCCGCGCCTCGGTGTAGCGCATCGCCGCGGCGCCGTCGCCGTCGCGCGAGCCGAAGTTACCCTGGCCGTCGATCAGCGGATAGCGCAGCGAGAAGTCCTGCGCCAGCCGCACCAGCGCGTCGTAGGCCGACTGGTCGCCGTGCGGGTGGAATTTGCCCAGCACGTCGCCGACCACGCGTGCCGACTTGACCGGCTTGGCGTCGGCGCGCAGGCCCATCTCGTGCATCGCGAACAGGATGCGGCGCTGCACCGGCTTCTGGCCGTCGGCCACCTCTGGCAGCGCGCGGCCCTTGACCACGCTGATCGCATAGTCCAGATAGGCGCGTTCGGCGTAGTGGGCGAGCGTCAGCGAATCAGCCGGCTCGTCGGGTTGAAACGTAATGTCTTGTTGTTCCATGGATGCTCAATACCTGCCGTCAGGGCCTTGATGGGCCGTCAGATGTCGGCCACGACTTCGTTGCCGCGTTCCTCGAGCCAGTTGCGCCGCTGCGCGGCCTCGCCCTTGCCCATCAGCATGTTCATCACGCCGACCGTCTTCGGCAGGTCGTACTCGCCGAGCGCCACCGGCAGCAGCCGGCGGGTGTCGGGGTTCATCGTGGTCTCCCACAGCTGCTCGGCGCTCATCTCGCCCAGGCCCTTGAAGCGCGAGATCTGCCACGCGCCTTCCTTGACGCCGTCCTTGATCAGCTTGTCCTGGATCGCCTCGAGTTCGCCGTCGTCGAGCGCGTACAGCTTCTGCGCGGGCTTCTTGCCGCGCGCCGGCGCGTCGACGCGATACAGCGGCGGACGCGCGACATAGACGTTGCCCTGCTCGATCAGCTTGGGGAAATGGCGGAAGAACAGCGTCAGCAGCAGCACCTGGATGTGCGCGCCGTCGACGTCGGCGTCCGACAGGATGCAGATCTTGCCGTAGCGCAGGTTCGACAGGTCCGGCTCGTCGTCCGGGCCGTGCGGGTCCACGCCGATCGCCACCGCGATGTCGTGCACCTCGTTGTTGGCGAACAGGCGGTCGCGCTCCGTCTCCCAGGTGTTCAGCACCTTGCCGCGCAGCGGCAGGATCGCCTGGAATTCCTTGTCGCGGCCCATCTTGGCCGAGCCGCCGGCCGAATCGCCCTCGACCAGGAACAGCTCGTTGCGCGACACGTCGGTCGATTCGCAGTCGGTCAGCTTGCCGGGCAGCACGGCCACGCCGGAGCCCTTCTTCTTCTCGACCTTCTGCGCGGCGCGCGTGCGCGCCTGGGCCTGGCGAATCACCAGCTCGGCGAGCTTCTTGCCATAGTCGACATGGTGGTTCAGCCACAGCTCCAGCGCCGGCCTGCTGAAGGTCGAGACCAGCCGCACCGCGTCGCGGCTGTTCAGCCGTTCCTTGATCTGGCCCTGGAACTGCGGGTCCAGCACCTTGGCCGACAGCACGAAGGAGGCGCGCGCGAACACGTCCTCGGACATCAGCTTGACGCCCTTGGGCAGCAGCGCGTGCATCTCGATGAAGCTCTTGACCGCCTGGAACAGGCCCTCGCGCAGGCCGGATTCGTGCGTGCCGCCGGCCGGCGTCGGAATCAGGTTCACATAGGACTCGCGCACCGGCGCGCCTTCCTCGGTCCAGGCCACCACCCACGACGCGCCCTCGCCCTCGGCGAAGCCCTCCTCGCCGGCATTGGCATCGGGATCGGCGAAATGCTCGCCCTCGAACATCGGAACCACCAGCTCGGCGCCGCTGCCTTGCGCCAGCGCCTCGATCAGATAGCCCTTCAGGCCCTGGTCGTACTGCCAGGTCTGCACGGTCGGCTCCTGGCCGCCGCTCTTCTCGATGACCAGCGTGACCTTGACCCCGGGCAGCAGCACTGCCTTGCTGCGCAGCAGCCGCTGCAGTTCGGCCAGCGGAATCGTGGCCGAATCGAAGTACTTCGGATCGGGCCAGACCTGCACCCGCGTGCCGTTCTTCTTCTCGCCGCGCTCGATCTTGCGCGTGGTCAGCGGCGTGGTCACGTCGCCGCCGGAGAAGGTCAGCGTGGAGAAATTGCCGTCGCGCCAGACCGAGACGTCCAGCCGGGTCGACAGCGCGTTGGTCACCGACACGCCAACGCCGTGCAGGCCGCCCGAGAACGCGTAGGCGCCGCCCTTGCCCTTGTCGAACTTGCCGCCCGCGTGCAGCCGCGTGAAGACGATCTCGACGACCGGCACCTTTTCCTCGGGATGGATGCCGACCGGAATACCGCGGCCGTCGTCCTCGACGCTGACGCTGCCGTCGCGATGCAGCGTGACGACGATCTCGCTGCCGAAGCCGCCCAGCGCCTCGTCGGAGGCGTTGTCGATGACCTCCTGCACGATATGCAGCGGGTTGTCGGTACGGGTGTACATGCCGGGTCGTTGCTTGACCGGCTCCAGTCCTTTCAGGACGCGGATGGAAGATTCGCTGTACTGACTGGGTTTGCTCGCCATGGAGTCGTTACGAAAGTGGGAATCGCGGCCGCCGGACATCCGCATCGGGAGGGCCGGCCAAGCCGGGCAGCCTGCATTGTAATGGAACGCTGCAGGCGCCAATCCCGTATCAAGCGGGGAATTCTGCCCGTTCCAGCAGGGACGGCGTCCCAGGCCGCGGCCGAGCCGAAGGCTCGCCGGCGCGGCCAGCGGGCCACTCCCTCCGCATAAAACCCTGGCCGGCCGGGTGAATTCGGCGGCGGCCGACGCGCCTTTTCGATGCGGAGTACACTCGCCAGCACGATTGCCCGGCAGGGCAAGACGACGGCAACGAACAACACAACAACGACAACAGCAACACCCTCCGGACCGAGCCAGACATGCCAAGAAAACCACTCTCCCTGACCACCGTGCTGATCTGCGGGGGCCTGCTCGTCACGCTGTCGATGGGCATCCGCCACGGCTTCGGCCTGTTCAACCTGCCGATCACGCAGGCGCACGGCTGGAGCCGCGAAACCTTCGCCTTCGCGCTGGCGCTGCAGAACCTGATGTGGGGCGCGGCGCAGCCCTTTGCCGGCGCGCTGGCCGACAAGTTCGGCGCGCTCAAGGTGATGCTGGTCGGCGTGGCGCTGTACGTGGCGGGTCTGGTCGTGATGGCGATGGCCAGCAGCGGCACCGCGTTCGCCTCGGGCGCCGGCATCATGATCGGCATCGCGCAGGCAGGCACCACCTACAGCGTGGTCTACGGCGTGATCGGGCGCGTCGCCAGCCCCGAGAAGCGGGTCTGGGCGATGGGCATCGCCGCGGCGGCCGGCTCGTTCGGCCAGTTCCTGATGATTCCGGTCGAGCAGAGCCTGATTTCGGGCGTGGGCTGGCAGAACGCGCTGTTCGTGCTGGCGGTGATGGCCTGCATGATGCTGCCGCTGGCGATCGCACTGCGCGAGCCCGACCAGGGCGGCGCGGCGCACGGCCATCGCCAGACCATCGGCCAGGCGGTCAAGGAAGCGTTCGGCAACCGCAACTTCCAGCTGCTGACGCTTGGCTATTTCGTCTGCGGCTTCCAGGTGGTCTTCATCGGCGTGCACCTGGCGCCGTACCTGAAGGACCGCGGCTTCACCGATCCCAAGGTCGCCACCGTGGCGCTGGCACTGATCGGGCTGTTCAACGTGTTCGGCACCTATACCGCCGGCGCGCTGGGCCAGCGCATGCCCAAGCGCTATCTGCTGTCGTTCATCTACCTGAGCCGCTCGATCGTGATCGCGGCCTATCTGCTGCTGCCGCTGTCGGCGTTCAGCACCTGGGTGTTTGCCGCGCTGATGGGCGCGCTGTGGCTCTCCACGGTGCCGCTGACCAACGGCATCATCGCCCAGGTGTTCGGCGTGCAGTACCTGTCGATGCTGTCGGGCGTGGTGTTCTTCTCGCACCAGATCGGCAGCTTCCTTGGCGCGTGGCTGGGCGGCTATCTGTACGACCGCACCGGCGCCTACGACATCGTCTGGGGCATCGCGATCGCGCTCGGCGTGGTCGCGGCGCTGGTCAATCTGCCGATCCGCGAGCAGGCGCTGGTGCGCCCGCAGGCGGCGGCCGCCTGACCATGACGACCCGCGTGCTGCGGATCATGGGCGCCGCCACGCTGGCGGCGGCGCTGGTGCTCGGCTTTATCGGTTATCTGCAGCCCGGGTTCATGGTCGATGTGACCAATATGGTGCTGGCCTGGTGCGGGTGAGGGATTTGGGCGCCCAATGCCCTCTCCCCCGCCCCTCTCCCGCGCGCGGGAGAGGGGAGAAAACCGGGGGGCCTCGATGAGCCGACGCGGCCTCTCCCGCTTGAGGAGAGGGGAAAAAACCGGCGGGACTGATGAGCCGACGCGGCCTCTCCCGCCTTGGGAGAGGGAGAAACCGGCGGCATTCGACGAACCAGCACTCCCCCCGATGAACCGACACTCCCCTCTCCCGCTTGCGGGACAGGGCCCGGGGGAGAGGGCAGCCTGCCGAAAGCGCCCGCGCCCTAGCCTTCGCCGCGGCGCTTGGCCTCCAGCAACTCCCAGCGCTCCAGCGCTTCCAGCAGTTCCATCTCGATCTCGTCGAAGCGCGCCGCCAGCTGCGCGGCGCGCGGCGGGTCGCTGGCATACAGCGAGCCGTCCTCGAGCTGCCCGCCGATGGTCTTCTGCTCGGCCTCCAGCGCGGCGATGCGCTCGGGCAGCGCGTCGAGTTCGCGCTGCTCCTTGTACGACAGCTTGACGGTCCGGTTGGCGCCGCGCGCATCGCGCCCCGCCGCCTTGGCCGCTTCGTCACCGCCGGCGGGCTTGCCGGTCTCGGTGGCCTTGCGTTCCGCGCCCCGCTCCGCTCCCTTCTGGCCCTGCGCGGCCGCGCTGCGCTCCGACTGCTGGACCCAGTCCGAATAGCCCCCGACATACTCGCGCCAGCGCCCCTCGCCTTCCCACGCGATCGTCGAGGTCACCACGTTGTCGAGGAAGGCGCGGTCGTGCGACACCAGGAACACGGTGCCGCCGTAGTCCTGCAGCAGTTCCTCCAGCAGTTCCAGCGTCTCGATATCGAGGTCGTTGGTCGGCTCGTCGAGCACCAGCACATTGGCCGGCCTTGCAAACAGCCGCGCCAGCAGCAGCCGGTTGCGCTCGCCGCCCGACAGCGACTTGACCGGCGAACGCGCCCGCTCGGGCGCGAACAGGAAATCGCCCAGATAGCTCATCACGTGCTTGCGCTGGCCGTTGACCTCGACCCAGTCGCTGCCGGGGCTGATGGTGTCGGCCAGCGACGTCTCCAGATCCAGCTGCGTACGCATCTGGTCGAAGTACGCAACCTGCAGATTGCTGCCGTTCTTGACCACGCCCGCGTCCGGCGCCAGTTCGCCGAGGATCAGCCGCAGCAGCGTGGTCTTGCCCGCGCCGTTCGGCCCGATCAGGCCGACCTTGTCGCCGCGCATGATGGTGCCGGTGAAGTCGCGCACCACGGTGCGCTCGCCAAAGGACTTGGTCACGCCGGTCAGTTCGGCGACGATCTTGCCCGAGCGCTCGGCCTGCGAGACCTCGAGCTTCACATTGCCCTGCACCTCGCGCCGCGCCGCCCGTTCGGCACGCATCGTCACCAGCCGCTGGATGCGCGCGACGCTGCGCGTGCGGCGGGCCTCCACGCCCTTGCGGATCCACACCTCCTCCTGCGCGAGCAGCTTGTCGAACTTGGCCTGCTCGACCTGCTCGGCCGCCAGCATCTCGGCCTTGCGCGTCTGGTAAGCGGCGAAGTTGCCGGGGAAGGACACCAGCTTGCCGCGATCGAGCTCGACGATGCGCGTGGCGACGCGATCGAGGAACGCACGATCGTGGGTAATCAGCAGCACGCTGCCGCGAAAGCCCAGCAGCAGATCCTCGAGCCAGCGGATCGCCTCGACGTCGAGATGGTTGGTCGGCTCGTCGAGCAGCAGGATGTCGGGCTCGGCCACCAGCGCCTGCGCGAGCGCCACGCGCTTGCGCGTGCCGCCCGACAGCGCGTCGACGCGCGCAACCGGATCGAGGCCCAGCCGCGCCAGTGTCGTCTCGACGCGCGTGCGCAGCTGCCAGGCATCGGCCGCGTCGAGCTCCGACTGCAGCCGATGCAGTTCGGCCAACGTGGCCTCGTCGTGATGCTCGGCCAGCCGGTTGGCGGCATGTTCGTAGGCGACCAGCAGGTCGTGGGCGGCGCCCATGCCCTGGGCGACCGCATCGAACACCGTCAGCTGCGCCGCGAACTCGGGCTCCTGCGGCACATAGGCGGTGGTGATGCCCTGCTGGCGCGCGATCAGCCCGTCGTCGGGCGCGGCCTGTCCGGCCACGATCTTCAGCAGCGAGGACTTGCCCGAGCCGTTGCGGCCGATCAGGCCGACCCGTTCGCCGGCCTCCAGCGAAAAGTCGGCGTGGTCGAGCAGCGCCACATGGCCAAAGGCCAGCTGGGCGTCGGAAATGGAGAACAGGGCCATGACAGCGAAGGAAGGAGGCGCGAAACCAGCGCGCGAAATGAAGGGTCGCGAGCGCCGAGGCCGGCGCGGAGGACGCGGCGCGAGCCTGGCACGGCGCGCGTCATGCCGGATCGGCGGCGAGCCGGCATTGTAGAGCATGCGCGGGAGCGGCGCGCCCGCCGCGGACGGCGGGCTAGC
>NZ_AMPR02000120.1:0-8538 GCF_000307735.3 Cupriavidus sp. HPC(L)
CTCCGTCTCCCGCATCCCGCGCCCGGCAGGCCGCCGCGGCGCCGGGCGCCAACGCCACGCATTGAAGGAGGCGCAGATGGATCGCAGACGCGCCCTGTCCCTGATCAAGACCGCGCTGACCGGCTTCGACAAGCCGCTCGCGCTGATCGTCTTCCTGCTGTTCGCCACCGGCATCGTCGCGCTGTACTCGGCCTCGGTCGACATGCCCGGCCGCGTCGAAGACCAGCTGCGCAATATCCTGCTGTCCTACGCGGTGATGTGGGTGATCGCCTATCTGCCCACGCAGACGCTGATGCGGGTCGCGGTGCCGCTCTATACGGTCGGCGTCGCGCTGCTGATCGCAGTGGCGATGTTCGGGCTGATCCGCAAGGGCGCGCGCCGCTGGCTCAATGTCGGCATCGTGATCCAGCCCTCGGAGCTGATGAAGATCGCGATGCCGCTGATGCTGGCCTGGTACTTCCAGAAGCGCGAGAGCGGGCTGCGCTGGTTCGACTTCATCGTCGCCGGCGTGCTGCTGGCGGTACCGGTGGGTCTGATCGCCAAGCAGCCGGACCTGGGCACCGCGCTGCTGGTACTGGCGGCCGGCATGTACGTGATCTACTTCGCCGGCCTGTCTTGGAAGCTGATCCTGCCGGCGCTGGCGATCCTGGTGACGCTGATCTCCGGGCTGCTGTTCTTCGAGCACGACATGTGCGCGCCCGGCGTCAACTGGCCGGTGCTGCACGACTACCAGCAGCACCGGGTCTGCACGCTGCTCGATCCGACGACCGATCCGCTCGGCAAGGGCTTCCACACGATCCAGTCGATCATCGCGATCGGCTCCGGAGGCCTGATGGGCAAGGGCTGGCTCAAGGGGACGCAGACCCACCTCGAGTTCATTCCCGAGAAGCACACCGACTTCATCTTCGCGGTCTACTCGGAGGAATTCGGCCTGATCGGCAATGCCGTGCTGCTGGTGCTGTACCTGCTGCTGATCTTCCGCGGGCTCTATATCGCCGCGAACGCGCCGACCCACTTCTCGCGGCTGCTGGCGGGCGCCGTCACGCTGATCTTCTTTACCTATGCCTTCGTCAACATGGGCATGGTCAGCGGCATCCTGCCGATCGTGGGCGTGCCGCTGCCGCTGATCAGCTACGGCGGCACCGCGCTGGTCACGCTTGGCATGGGGATCGGCATCCTGATGAACATCTCGCGGCAGAAGCGGCTGATCCAGACCTGAGGGAGCGCCGGCGCGCTGGCGCGCGCTTGCCCTCTCCCCCGCCCCTCTCCCGCGAGCGGGAGAGCGGAGAATCCGCGCGAGTCCTGGCGCAGCGATTCCCTTTCGCGCCCCCAGCAGAGACAAGAACCGCCGGAACACCGCGCGATCTCTTGCGCACCTCATCCCTTTCCCGCTTGCGGGAGAGGGGCAGGGCAGAGGGAAAGGCGTCCGCTACATCGTCGGCGCGCGCGATCTGACCGTCTGCTCCAGCAGCGACCGCAGCTTGGCCAGCGCGCCGGGGTCGCCGCGCGCCGCGGCGCGGGCGTACCAGATCTTGGCCTGCTCGATATCGCGCTCGACCACGCCCGGCTCGCCGCGCTCGTAGAAGCTGGCGACGATGTACTGCGCCCCGCCGTCCCCGGCGGTCGCCGCCCGCGTGTACCACTCGAAGGCCTTGGCGTAATCGCGCGGCACGCCGCGGCCGATGAAGTAATTGGTCGCCAGCGCGACCTGCGCCTGAATATGCCCGCCCTGGCTGGCGCGCTGATACCAGCGGTTGGCCTCCTCCAGCGACTTCGGCACCAGTTCGCCGCGCTCGTGCAGTTCGCCCCAGGTGAACTGCGCATGCGTCATCTCGTTGTCGGCCGCCTTCTTCAGCCAGACCAGCGCCTCCTGCGGCTTCGACGCGGTGCCATCGCCGCGCAGCAGCATCATCGCGTAGTTGAACTGCGCCAGCCGGTTGCCCTGGCGCGCCGCGTCGGCGAAGTCGCGCAGCGCGGACTCAAAAGCGCCCGCCTCGTAGGCAGCCACCGCCTGGCGCGTCAGCGTCTCCGCGGGCTGCGGCGGCCGGGGTGCCGCCATCGCGGTCTGCCACCCGCCCAGCAGGATCAGCGTGCAGGCGGCATGGCAGGCGAGGCGGCGAAGGGACGGCATGGCGGACTCCCAGTGGGATCGGGCTTTCCAGCCAGTGTAGGAGCCGATGGAAGGCGGTGATAGCTTGCACCGGTTCATTAAGAGGACAAATAACAAGCGGAATTTTTTCGCCCGCTTCATTCATCAATCACATGATTGCCGTTTCGCCTTGGCGCTTGGCCGCGACGACGCCGCGCGCGTGCAGGCCGCTGCGTACGCTCTAGAATGACGCGGCCGCGCAAGGAAGACGCGCTGCCGCCCTCCCCCGACACCAACCGACCGCCCCCCTGCCCATGCATATCCGTTGGCTCGAAGACTTTGTCTGTCTGGCCGAGGCCGGCAGCCTCGCCCGCGCCGCCGAACTGCGCAACGTCACCCCACCGGCCTTCGGCCGCCGCATGCAGGCGGTCGAAGTGTGGGCCGGCGCGCCGCTGATCGATCGCAGCGTGTTCCCAGTCCGGCTGACCGCCGAGGGCCGGCAGTTCCTGGAGGCGGCGCAGTCGGCGCTGCATACGCTGGAGGAAACGCGGTTGGCGCTGCGGGCGGCCCACCGTGTCGATGCCAGCACCGTGGTGATCGCCACCGGCAAGACGCTGTCGCGCTCGCTGGTGCCGGCGTGGCTGGCCGGGCTGAGGCAGGCGCTGCGTCACGATCCGGTGGCCGCGGGCTTCCGCACCCGGCTGTCGACCTTCGCCATGCACGATGCGATGGCAATGTTTACCGAGGGCGATGCCGATTTTCTGCTGTGCTACAGCCCGCCCGACCTGCCGGTGCGGCTGGACGAGGCCCGCTACCAGTTCCACCCGGTCGGGATCGAACGGCTGGTCTGCGTCGCCGCCGCCGACGCCTCCGGTGGCCCGTGCTTCCGCCTGCCGGCGCGCGGCACCGGCGGCAAGAGCGGCGCGCAGGTCCCGACCATTGCCTATGCCGAAACGCTGACGATGGGCCGCATGGTCAATCAGGAAATCGCCCGGCGCAAACTGGCCGGCCGCCTCGACGTGGTGGCGGTCTGCGATTTCGCGGAATCGGTGCACGAGATGGTGCGCCAGCGGATGGGCCTGGCCTGGCTGCCGGCACGGCTGATCGCCGACGATCTGCATGCCGGCCGGCTGGTGCGCGCCGATATCGGCAACGTCGCAGACGCCGGGACGGAGGGCGGCCAGTTTGGCGGCCAGCAGGGCGGCAATCGCGATCTGGTGCTGCAGATCCGGCTCTACCGTCCGCGCGCGGCGATGCGCCCGCTCGCCGAGGCGTTCTGGCGCGCCGCGACGGCGTAATACCGCCGGGCGGCCGGGCGCGCAGGCGGTGCTCCGCCTTCCCGCTTGCCGATCCGGCAATCGCCATTGCCAAACCCGCATGCGACGACACGGCGCCGCTCCCTAACATCGCGCCATACCACATCGATAACAGATAGACACGGGAGCGTTGCCATGAAGATCTCGCTGCGGACTGCCACCGCCGCCACCTTGCTGTTCTCCGCCATCTCGGCCATGTCGCTGGCTCCGGCCGACGCGCGCGCCAGCGAATGGCCCGCCAAGCCGATCACGCTGGTGGTCGGCTACACGGCCGGCGGCAGCGTCGACCTGGTGGCCCGCACCGTCGCGCCCGAGCTGGGCAAGCGGCTCGGCCAGAGCGTGGTGATCGAAAACCTCGGCGGTGCCGGCGGCACCATCGGCGCGTCGCGCGTGGTCAAGGCCGAGGCCGATGGCTACACGCTGCTGATGGGTTCGGGCAGCGAGGTGTCGATCGCCCGCCTGACCAATCCGGCGGTCCGCTACGACGGCGAGAAGGACCTGGCCCCGATCACCTTCGTCGGCACGCAGCCGATGGTGCTGGTCGGCAAGCCCACGCTGCCGGCGCGCAATGCCGGCGAACTGATCGCGCTGGCCAAGGCGCAGCCGGACAAGCTGGCCTACGCGTCGTCGGGCGTCGGCACGCCGCTGAACCTCGCCGGCGAGCTGATCAAGCAGCAGGGCAAGGTCGGCATCACGCACGTGCCGTACAAGGGTGCGTCGGCCATGGCAACCGACCTGCTCGGCGGCCAGATCGATCTGGCGGTGATGGTGCTGTCGTCCGCGCTGCCGCATATCCAGGCCGGACGGGTCAAGGCCTACGGCGTGACCGAGGCCAGGCGCGCCGCGGTGGCGCCCGACGTGCCGGCGCTGGCGGAGACGCCTGCGCTGAAGGGCGTCGACATGGGCGTCTGGTTCGGCCTGATGGCGCCGAAGGCCACGCCGCGCGCGGTGGTGGATCGTCTCAACAACGAGATGCAGGCCGTGCTGGCGATGCCGGAGGTCCGCAAGAAGCTGGCCGAGGCCGGCGTCGAGGTCGCGCCCGCCAATCCGGCCCAGTTCGCCGCCTTCGTCAAGCGCGAGACCGCCAAGTACCGCACCATCGTGCAGGCGGCCGGCATCCAGCAATAACGGGAACCCCATGAACACGATGACCACGCTCGACGCTTACCCGGTCGAAGTCGCATTTCCCGACATCCGGCCGTACGCCGACGGCAATACCGGCGTCGCCTACGTCCACCGCTTCGACAGCGGCGTGCCAGGTCCGCACGTGATGATCAACGCGCTGACCCACGGCAACGAGGTCTGCGGCGCGATCGTCGTCAAGGAGCTGCTGGATCTCGGGCTCAAGCCCCGCCGCGGGCAGCTGACGCTGGCGTTCGCCAACGTCGACGCGTATCACCGCTTCGATCCGGCCAGGCCGGACGCCTCGCGCTTCGTCGACCAGGACTTCAACCGCGTCTGGACCGCCGCGGTGCTCGACGATGCGTCGCGCGACTCGTCGGAGCTGCGGCGCGCGCGCGAGATGCGCCCGCTGATCGATCGCGTCGATCTGCTGCTGGACCTGCACTCGATGCACGAGAAGAGCCTGCCGCTGATCGTGTCGGGCCCGCTGGACAAGGGCGTGGCGCTGGCGCGCGCGCTCGGCGCACCGGCGCATGTGATCGTCGACGAAGGGCATCCGGAAGGGCGGCGCATGCGCGACTATGCCGGCTTCGGCGATCCGGCCAGCCCGAAGAATGCGCTGCTGATCGAGTGCGGCCAGCACTGGGAGGCATCGTCGGTGGCGGTGGCGCGCGACAGTACCGCGCGCTTCCTGCTCGCCGCCGGCATTGTCGACAGCGGCGACCTGCCGGCCGGCTGGCTGTCGGCACAGGCCGCACCGCAGCGCGTGGTGCGCGTGACCGAGCCCGTGGTCGCCGCCAGCATGAACTTCCGCTTTGCCGGCCCTTATACCGGCCTGGAAACCTTCACCGAAGCCGGCACGGTCATCGGCTGGAACGACGGCGTGCCGGTGGTGACGCCGTATCCCGACTGCGTGCTGGTGATGCCGTCGCTGCGCCAGCTGCGCCCGGGCGTGACGGTAGTGCGGCTGGGACAGCTGCAGCCTTGATTCTCCGCGGCAAAGATGCCCACCAAGAGCATCGCCGCGGCCCTTAGCGTGTCTTGAAGACGGCGTCGAGGGATTTGGCGTCCAGGAGCCGCCCGCTCCATCGCCTGATGTCGGCCGCCTGCGCCGCGTTCAGCTTGGCAACGACCCCCGGTGGCAACGGCCCAAACCGGCGCGCCAGCAGTTGCTGCAGCACCCGGGCCGCACCTTCCTGCCGGCCCTTCGTGATTCCCTTCTTCTCGCCCCGCTTCTCGCCCCGCTTCTCGCCCTTCTCTTCGTGTCGGGCGGCCCACTCGTCCATCCGTTGTGCCAGTGACATTTCCAAATCCTCCAGATCTCGAACCCGCGGCAGCGCGAGCTTGCCCTTGCGCTGCCTCAACAATACGCCACGCATCCACATCGCCAAAGTCCGCTTGAGCTCCTTGCGTCCGTCGATCCAGCAACGGACCTCACGAATTACGCGGATCAGACTCCGCTCGTTCTTCAATCGGTTGAAACGCATCACCGCCGCCACGAGATTGCGCCGCCGAGCGAGTTGTGCTTCGGAGTACCGGCTCTCGTCGATCAGGTGATAGCGAAAACGCGGAATCGGCAGGTCCGCATCGTGAGCGATCAGGCTTTGGACATCCACCGGCGCCGTCCATTTCGTTTCGCCGTTGTACAGCACGATCGGCAACACGGGTGGCAGCAGACGGCCCGGTAAACATTCCTTGCGCCGGATCAGGTCCTGGTACAGAAGCATCAAGTAGCTGAGCACTCGCACGGCCATGAACGTGTCCACGGTACTCTGGAACTCGATCAGGATGTACAGGTACATCCACTGCTGTCCCGTTCGCACGCGCCAAACCACATCGTCGGCGCGCTGGCGGAAGTCATCGGTGACGTAGCTGCACGGCATGCGCTCCAGGGTGGTGAAATCCACCTTGCGCCACCATTGCCTCGGCACAAAGCTCTTCAGAAGATCCCTGACGAATTCGGGACAGGTATACAGAAACTTGTAGGAGACGTCGTCGTGCTTGGCCATCGTACCGATCATGCGGGAGGCGCATCGCGCCGATACCGCCAGCATGCCGATTCGACGCTATGAAGCTTTCGTAATAGTTGCCGCGCTATGAGTTACTGATTTGTTGCGTCATGGGGACCGAACCGAGTCAATGGCTATGGAAATCGGTGAACACCCTCATCAAGCGCAGCACGTCCTCAGCCGTAAACCGATCCATGACGACGTGACGGAGATCATGCGTCCGCCGTGCGCCATGTGGTGCCGGCAACTTCCTTTTCGCAGGAAACGGACGTGCGCCCCCTTGCCCCCGCCCCCCTTGCTTCCTCGGCTACCGGCCTTGCCGGCGCCTACTCCCCATCCCCCGCCGACGCTTCGTCCACCAGCCGGCCATCACCCCGCTGGCGCCCTGGCCCCGCGCGGATCGGTACGCGGCTCGCGCTGATCGTGCTGGCCGTACAGGTGCTGGTGTTCGGCCTGTTCGCCTGGGTGCTGTCCGACAGCAGCATGCGCCAGCTCGAGGCGCAGCAGCGCGCGGCGATGAGCGCGCAGAACGAAACGCTGCGCGACCTGCTCGGCCAGTTCGACGACACCATGCTGCAGGAGGCTGACCGCTTCCTGCTGAGCTTCGCCGCGGTGGTGCCCGGCCCGTATGCGGTCGATCCCGCGCAGACCATCGAGGTCGCCGGCCAGCCGACGCCACAGTTCAGCAGCGGCGAGATCGTGCTGAACAACAACTTCGAGCTGCCGGACCGCTTCTTCGCGACCACCGGCGGCACGATCGCCACGGTGTTCGCGCGCCGCGGCGACGACTTCGTGCGCGTGACGACTTCGCTGAAGAAGCAGAACGGCGAGCGCGCGGTCGGTACGCTGCTCGACCGCGCCGGGCCTGCCTATGCCGCGGTGCAGGCCGGCCGCTCGTATCGCGCGTTGACCTGGCTGTTCGGCAAGCCGTACATGAGCAAGTACGAGCCCGTGCGGGACGCCGCCGGCAAGGTCGCCGGCGCCCTCTATGTCGGCGTCGACGTCAGCGCCGAGCTTGCGATGCTGAAAAACCGCATCCGCCGCAAGTCGATCGGCACGGACGGCCATTTCGTGGTGGTCGACGCCAAACCCGGTCCCGACCAGGGCAAGCTGCTGGTCGGCCGCCGCCAGGAGGGCACGGTCCAGCTCGACGCGCGCGACGAAGACGGCAAGACCTGGCTGCGCGAGATGATGGCCGCGCGCCAGGGCAGCCTCACGCATCGGATCGCCTTCGACGGCGGCGCCCCGGCGTTGCGCCTGACCGCGTTCGAGACCTATCCCGAATGGCAATGGCTGATCGTCGGCTCGGTGCCGGTCGATAGCCTGCGCGCCGAACTGATCGCCAACCGCAATCGCTTCCTGGGCGCGGGCCTTGCGCTTGCGCTGCTGGTGTCGGCGGGATTCTGGTGGATGCTGCGCCGGATGGTCAGCGTGCCGCTGGCCGATGCGGCGACGGCCGCGCGCAGTCTCGCCGCCGGCGACCTGACCGCGCGCCTGGACAGCCCGCGCCGCGACGAGATCGGCGAGCTGATGCGCGCAATCGACGGCGTCGGCCAAGGCCTGTCCGGCATCGTCGGCACCGTGCGGGCCAGCGCCGATGCGATCGTCGCGAGCACCGGCGAGATCGCGACCGGCAACGCCGATCTGTCGGCGCGCACCGCGAGCCAGGCCAGCAGCCTGGAGCGCACCGCCGCCAGCATCGAGCAGCTGAGCGCGACGGTGCGGCAGAACGCCGATGCCGCGGTAGATGCCGACGCCACCGTGCGCAGCGCCGCCGATGCGGCCCGGCACGGCGGCGGCACGGTCGAGCGCGTGGTGCAGACGATGGACGGCGTGCATCGCAACGCGCAGCAAGTCGTCGACATCATCGGCATGATCGATGGCATCGCGTTCCAGACCAACATCCTGGCGCTGAACGCGGCCGTCGAAGCGGCGCGCGCGGGCGAACACGGCCGCGGCTTCGCGGTCGTGGCCGGCGAGGTGCGCTTCTGGGTCTGCATGC
>NZ_AMPR02000119.1:0-8544 GCF_000307735.3 Cupriavidus sp. HPC(L)
GAGGCGGCCGACCCGCGCCAGCCGCCGCGCCCCGGCGAACTGATCCCCTATCTGTCGGAGCCGGCCACCTGGCGCGGCGCGCCGAGCGATCCCAGCGCGCCGACCTATGTCTCCGGCGACAGCATTACCGGCTACAACGAGCGCGGCCTGGAACTGCAGGGCAATGCCGAACTGCGCAGCGACGGCGCGGTGATCAAGGCCGACAAGCTGACCTACGACCAGGACAGCGACGAGGCGCTGGCGACCGGCAATGTCCGGCTCTCGCGCGAAGGCACGCTGGCGGTCGGCCCCGAGGCGAAGCTGCGCGTCGAGGCCAACGAAGGCTACATGCTGTCGCCGGACTACTACTTCCAGCAGACCGGCGGTTCGGGCACGGCCGAGCGCATCGACTTCCTGAACAAGAACGAGAGCACCATCCAGCGCGCCACCTATACCACCTGTTCGCCGGACAACGCGGACTGGTATTTCAGCGCGCGCCAGCTCGATCTGGACAGCGACCGTCAGGTCGGCACCGCGCACGGCGCCGTGCTGCGCTTCTTCGACGTGCCGATCCTGGCGGCGCCGGCGGTGACCTTCCCGCTGACCGACGAGCGCCGCAGCGGCTTCCTGGCGCCGCTGATGGCCTACAGCTCCCGTTCGGGCTTCGACCTGACGGTGCCGTACTACTTCAACATCGCGCCGAACCGCGACCTGACGCTGTATCCGCGCGTGATGAGCGAGCGCGGCGTGCAACTGGGCGGCGACTTCCGCTATATCGGCAACGGCTACGCGGGCCGGATCCGCGGCGAGTTTCTGCCGAACGACCAGAAGACCAACTCGGACCGCTGGCTGTACTCGATCCAGCATACGCAGAACCTGGCCAAGGGCCTGAACGCCTATGTGAACCTGAACCGGGTATCGGACGACCGCTATCCGGACGACCTGACGCGCACGGTCGCGCAGTCGACGCTGCGGCAGTACACGCAGGAGGGCGGGGTCACCTACAACTGGCAGGACTTCTCGCTGCTGGCGCGCGTGCAGACCTTCCAGACGCTGGCGCCGAGCCAGCCAACCTATGAGCGCGTGCCGCAGTTGAACGGCAAGTTCACGCGCTACAACTGGGGCGGCTTCGACGTGCAGATCGAGGCCGACTACACGCGCTTCCGCATCCCGCTGACGACCACCGGCTTCCAGCAGCCGCAGGGCGAGCGCGTGTTCATCCAGCCGTCGATCAGCTATCCGATCGTGCGCCCGGGCTGGTTCGTGACGCCCAAGGTCATGTTCAACGCGGCCCAGTACCAGATGGAGCCGTCGACCAACACGCCGGGGGCCAACAACACGCTGACGCGCTCGGTGCCGACCTTCAGCATCGACAGCGGCATGACGTTCGAGCGCGATGCGCCGACCATCAGCCGGCTGTTCGGCACCAAGTACCTGCAGACGCTGGAGCCGCGGCTGTTCTACGTCTACACGCCGTTCCGCGACCAGAGCGCATTCCCGCTGTTCGACACGGTGCAGTCGGACTTTGGCTACGGCCAGATCTTCAGCGAGAACCCGTTTACCGGCTACGACCGCATCGCCGACAACAACAAGCTGACCGCGGGCGTGACCACCCGACTGATCGAGTCCGAGACCGGCATCGAACGCTTCCGTGGTACGCTGGCGCAGCGCTTCGACATGAGCGGCCAGCGCGTGCAGTTGACCGGCACGCTCGACGATGCGGAGAAGGGCTATTCGGACCTGCTGGGCGCCACCACCATCCAGCTGTTCCGCGGCTACTACATCAATGCCGGGATGCAGTACAACCCGGAAAACGACCGCGTGATCCAGTCGAACATCGCGTTCGCGTGGCGGCCGGAGCCGCGCAAGCTGCTCAATGTCGGCTATCGCTACCGGCGTCCGACCACGGTCACCGACAATACCGCGATCGACCAGTTCGAGATCTCGAGCCAGTGGCCGATCACGCGGCGGACCTACGGCATCGGGCGTGTCGCCTACGACATGAGCGCCAACCAGCTGGTCGATACGCTGCTGGGGCTCGAATATGCCGCCGACTGCTGGGTCGGCCGGGTCGCTTACCAGCGATTCCGCAATACCACGCAGGGCTACACCGGCCGCGTGTTTCTGCAGGTGGAGTTCCGCGGCCTGTCGAAGATCGGCTCCAATCCGCTGGATATCATGAGGTTGAACGTGCCTGGCTACGAGCCTGTCTCGGCCGCGCCGATCCCTCAGACCCAGTTCGACCATTACGAATGACGGACCATGATGAAGCGTCAAGCAGTCTCTGTATTTTCCGTTGCCGCGGCATCGTCGCGGCGTTCGCGCGGCATCGTGCTGTCCGCATTGCTCGCCTGCGCGGCCGTTCCGGCGGCCGCGCAGCTGAAGGCACCTGGTGGGTCCGGCTCCGCGCCGCGCGCCACCGGCATCTTCGTGCCGCAAGGTTCCCAGGCCACGCCGCCGACCTCGCCGACCCAGCCGCGTCTCGGCTCGGGGCAGCGCACCGGCCGCTCGCAGCTGGTCGACGAGGTGGTGGCGATCGTCAACAACACCGTGATCACGCGGCGCGAGCTGCTCGATAGCGCCGACGAGATCGAGAACCAGCTGCGCACCGCCGGCCGCCCGATTCCGCCGCGCGAGGAACTGCTCGGCGAAGTGCTGGAACGGCTGGTGATGGAGCGGGTGCAGACCCAGGC
Source organism: Cupriavidus sp. HPC(L) (assembly GCF_000307735.3). Classification (NCBI taxonomy): domain Bacteria; kingdom Pseudomonadati; phylum Pseudomonadota; class Betaproteobacteria; order Burkholderiales; family Burkholderiaceae; genus Cupriavidus; species Cupriavidus sp. HPC(L). Next base: position 2,673 of record NZ_AMPR02000119.1, read on the forward strand.
CGCGCAGGACGCCGGCATCCGCGTGACTGACCAGGAAGTCGACCGCGCGATCGAATCGGTCGCGCAGCAGAACCGCATCAGCGTGTCCGACCTGCGCGCGCAGGTCGACCGCAGCGGCATGACGTGGGACAAGTACCGCAGCGAACTGCGCAAGCAGGTGCAGGTGATCCGGCTGCGCGAGCGCGAGGTCGATTCCAAGGTGCAGGTGTTCGACGGCGAGATCGACAACTACCTGGCCGCGCGCGCCGCACGCAGCGGCGCCGCGCCGACCGGCGAGGCCCAATATGACGTCGCGCAGATCTTCGTGCGCGTGCCCGAGGGCGCCAGCGACGCGCAGAAGGCGCAGCTGCGTGCCAAGGCCGAGGGGCTGCTGAAGCAGGCCCAGGGCGGCGCGGACTTCGCGCAGCTGGCGCAGAACAATTCGGACGGCGCCGAGGGTGCCAAGGGCGGTTCGCTCGGCTATCGCGAAATCGGCCGCCTGCCCGCGCAGTTCGCCAACGCCGTGCTCGATCTGCAGCCCGGCAAGGTGGTGCCCGAGGTCGTCGAAAGCCCGGCCGGCTTCCATGTGCTGAAGCTCGCCGGCAAGCGCACCGCGCCCGCCGGCGGCGATGCCGCGCCCAGCCGCATCACGCAGACGCAGGTGCGCCATATCCTGATCCGCACCGGCCCGAACATGCCCGAGGCCGAGGCGCGCCGGCAGCTGTCGACGCTGCGCGACCGCATCCAGCACGGCACCAGCTTCGCCGATATCGCCAAGCGCTATTCGCAGGACGGTTCGGCGCAGAACGGCGGCGAACTCGGCTGGGTGTCGCCCGGCGAGCTGGTCCCCGAGTTCGAGCAGGCGATGAACCGCCTGCGCCCGGGCGAAGTATCCGAGCCGGTCACCAGCCAGTTCGGCGTGCACCTGATCCAGGTCGACAACCGGCGCGAGGTCGAGGTGTCGCCGGAGAAGCAGCGGGACTTCGCCCGCGCCGAGGTGCGCGAGCAGAAGCTGCGCGCCGCCTACGAAGATTGGCTGCGCCAGCTGCGCGAGGCGGCCTATGTCGAATACCGGACCAACCGCGAGGCAACCCGCTAAGGGTCCCACCAGGGCTCCCGCCACGGGAACCGTTTCGCCACCACGATGACCGCGCCGTCTGCCACACCCTCCGCCCCATCCGATGTATCGCATCCGGCCGCATCGCTGCCGATCGCGATCACGACCGGCGAGCCGGCCGGCATCGGTCCGGACATCACGATCCGGGCGGTGCTGGAGCTGGCGGGCGGGAAGGCGGGCCCGCGCTTCCATGTGCTCGGCGACGCGCGGCTGCTGGCCGAGCGCGCCGCGGTGCTCGGATTGGGTGAAGCGTGGCAGCACAGGCTCGATGCGGGCGATGTCATCGTTGACGATATTCCGCTGGCCGTGCCATGCCAGCCGGGTGTGCTCGACGCGCGCAACGGCCGCCATGTGCTGGCGCTGCTCGATGCGGCGCTGGCCGGCCTGCAGCCGCTGCCGGGGCAGCCCGCGCGCTATGCGGCGGTGGTCACCGCGCCGGTGCAGAAGAGCACGATCAATGACGCCGGTGTGCCCTTCACCGGCCATACCGAATATCTGGCGGAACGGGCCCGCGTCGCGCGCGTGGTGATGATGCTGGCCGGCCCCCAGCCCGCGCATGCCAATGCGATGCTGCGCGTGGCGCTGGCCACCACGCATCTGCCGCTGCGCGCCGTGCCCGATGCGCTGGACGTGCCGATGCTGCTCGAGACGCTGACGATCGTCGACACCGATCTGCGGCGGCGTTTCGGCCTGGCCCATCCCCGCATCCTGGTGACCGGCCTGAACCCGCACGCGGGCGAGAGCGGCCACCTCGGCCGCGAGGAGATCGACATCATCGCGCCGGCGCTGACCAAGGCGCGCGAGGCGGGCATCGACGCGCGCGGCCCCTATCCGGCCGACACGCTGTTCCAGCCGCGGCTGCTGCGCGACGCCGACTGCGTCCTGGCGATGTACCATGATCAGGGCCTGGCGCCGCTGAAATACGGCACCTTCGGCCGTGGTGTCAATATCACGCTCGGCCTGCCGTTCATCCGCACCTCGGTCGATCACGGCACCGCGCTCGATCTGGCCGCTACGGGCCGCGCCGAACACGGCAGCATGATCGAGGCGATCCGCTGCGCGATCGGCATGGTCGGCCATGCCGCGCAGGACCTGCGCGGCGACCCGCCGGCCGGACACTGAAGAGACATCGATGCGTTCCCCTGTGCACCAGGGCCATACGGCCCGCAAGCGATTCGGCCAGAACTTCCTGGTCGACGACAGCATCATCCACGGCATCGTCAATGCCATCGACCCGCACGCCGGCGACCTGATCGTCGAGATCGGCCCCGGCCTGGGCGCGCTGACCGAGCCGCTGCTGGAGCGGCTCGATCATCTGCACGTGGTCGAGCTGGACCGCGATCTGGTCGAACGGCTGCGCCGCCGCTACGGCGACCGCATGACGATCCACGCGGGCGATGCGCTCGCCTTCGATTTCGACCAGCTGAAGCAGCCCGGACGCCCGCTGCGCATCGTCGGCAATCTGCCGTACAACATCTCGAGCCCGCTGCTGTTCCATCTGATGGAGTTCGCCGATCACGTGCGCGACCAGCATTTCATGCTGCAGAAGGAGGTGGTCGAGCGGATGGTGGCCGAGCCGGGCAGCAAGGCCTTCGGCCGGCTGTCGATCATGCTGCAGGTGCGCTACCACATGGAGTACGTGCTCGACGTGCCGCCGGAGTCGTTCAATCCGCCGCCCAAGGTCGATTCCGCGGTGGTGCGGATGATTCCGTGGCCGCGCCACGAGGACGGCCGGCTGCGCTCGCCGTACGCCGCGTGCGACATGATGGTGCTGGGCGACCTGGTCACCGCGGCGTTTTCGCAGCGCCGCAAGGTACTGCGCAACACGCTGTCGATGCTGCGCGATCACGTCGACTTCGACGCGATCGGCTTCGACCTGGGCCGCCGCGCCGAAGAGGTGCCGGTGGCCGAGTACGTCGAGCTGGCCAATCGCATCGGCGGGTAAGCCCGATTTTTCTTCCCTTTCCTTCCCTCTGCGGGCCGCTGCAGTCGGCATACTGTGTCGGCGCGCTGTGTCGGCGGCCTGCGCAAGAATTCCGCCCGAATGCTAAAACGCGCCTTCCGGCGCGGATGAGAATCGCGCCGCGACCGGCCCAGGGCCGCGTCGCGCGATCTCTCAACCGCAAAGGAGCGCAGCATGCATGCTAGCCGTATCACGAGCCAGGTCCCGCTGTTCCAGTCCGGCCCCGTACCCGACACCGTTCACGGCGCGCGCCGCGCCACCAGCGATGAACGCACCGGCAGCGCCGGCCTCCACCACGCAGGCCGCGAACTGACACTGGCGCTGCGGCGCCACGACGGCCCGGCGGTGCGCGAGTGGCTTCAGCGCGAACCGGCCGCCATTGGCTGGCGCGACGAGCAGGGCAACACGCCGTTGCACACCGCGATCCAGTCGCGTTGCGAACCGGCGCTGATCAATACGCTGCTCGCCCATCGGGCCGATCCCGCCATCGCCAATCGCGACGGCGACAACTGCATGCACCTGGCGCTGGGTCTGCGTCCGACCATGCCGGCGGTGGTGCAGTCGTTGCTGGACCACGGGCGCTGGTACGGCGGCGGCATCGGGCTCGGCGCCCTCGGCAAGCCGAACCGGCACGGCAGGAGCGCGCTGGAACTCGGCAGGGACGTGGGCGGCGCGCCGGCGCCCGGCCATGCGGCGATCCTGCCGGCGCTGGAGGAGGCCCTGGTGGACTGGATGAATGGATTCAGGAGCAGCGTGCTGGCGGCAATCGAAGCCGACGATGCGGCCGCGCTGCGGCATCTGGTGACCAGCGCCGACTGGAGCCTCGACATGCCGATCAAGGACGGGCTGGACCTGTTGCAGCTGGCCTTGCGCAACAAGGCGCCGCGCGTGGCCTGCGCGCTGATCGACCTGGCGGCGGCGGTCGACAACCGCGCCGTGCTCGAACAAGCGGAGCCCGCCATGGGCATGACGCCGTTGATGACCGCGATAGCGCTCGGCGCGGACGCGCCGTTCGCGCGCTTGCTGCTCCATGGCGTTCCCGTCGATGCCCGGGGCCCACTAGGCATCACGGCGCTGCATCTGGCGGCCGCGTTGGGCCAGCTGCGTGCCGTGCAGCAGTTGGTGGCCTACGGCGCCGACCCGGATGTCCGCGACGATGCCGGCACCTCGCCGATGATGGTGGCGGCGTCGGACGGATACCTGGACATCGTCAAGAGCTTGCGCGATGCCGGCGGCAACATCAATGGCCGCGATACGCTGGGCCGCACGCCACTGATGTACGCGCATATGAGCGACCAGCCGCCGGGCTTCATCTTCAAGATCATCGTGGCGGGGGCGCGGACCGACATGGTGGACGGCAAGGGCGCGACCGTCAGGGACTATCAGCTCGAAAGCAATATGCGTCGCGTGGCGAACGGCAAGAGTGTTTGCACCATCCTTTGAGACCGCGCCTCGCCGCGGTGCGCGGACGGCGCAGCCCCGAGGCCCTGGGGGCCCGGGTAGCCCGTTAGGGCCGGCTGGCGTCGCGCGTCGAGTTGCGCTCGATCAGCTCGATCTTGTAGCCGTCCGGGTCTTCGACGAAGGCGATCACCGTGGTGCCGCCCTTCACCGGGCCGGCCTCGCGCGTGACCTTGCCGCCGGCCGCGCGGATGCGCTCGCAGGCGCCGGCGGCATCGTCCGTCTCCAGCGCGATATGGCCGTAGGCGGTGCCCATCTCGTACTTGTCGACACCGTAGTTGTAGGTCAGCTCGAGCACCGCGGTTTCGCTCTCGGGGCCGTAGCCGACGAAGGCGAGCCGGTACTTGTATTCGGGGTTGTCGCTCTCGCGCAGCAGTTGCATGCCGAGCACGCGGGTGTAGAAATCGATCGAGCGCTGCAGGTCGCCGACACGGAGCATGGTGTGGAGGAGTCGCATGATGAGCCTCTGTTGGGGATGTTCTATTGACGTCTTGTTGGGGGTACTGCGGGGTTCCACGCGGGTGTTGCGGGAAAGGCGTTAGTGTAGAACGGATCGGCGCAGCGATCCGAGGGGACGCCGCCGGTGCCCGCCGCGTCAGAACGCCGGCAACGCTTCCGGCGGATGGCTGCGCAATTGCGCGCGCGCGTCGCGGAACTCGGGGAAGATCGACGCCACCGTGTCCCAGAAGCGCGGGCTGTGGTTCATTTCCTTCAGGTGCGCCAGCTCGTGCGCGGCCACATAGTCGATCACCGACAACGGGAAATGCATCAGCCGCCAGCTCAGCCGGATCTTGCCGTCGGAGGTGCAGCTGCCCCAGCGCGTATTGGCCGAGCTCAGCGCGAAGGCGCGATGCCGCACGCCGAGCTTCTCCGCATAGATATCGAGCCGCTCGGCCAGCAGGCGCTTGGCCTGGTGCTGCAGCCACGCCTGCACGCGGTCCTTGATCTGCTGTTCGTCGGCCTGCTCGGGCAGCGCCAGATGCAGCACGCGCGCCTGCCCATCGAACAGCAGCGTGCCGGTCGGCGAGTCCAGCCGCAGCGTGATCGGCTTGCCCAGGAAGGGCAGCGTCGCGCCGTCGCGCCACTGCACCGCCGGCAGCACGCGCTGCGCATCGCGCTGTTGCCATTCGGCCAGCTTGCCGAAGATCCAGCGCTGTTTCTCGGCGATGGCCGCTTCGATGTCGGCGATCGTGACCCAGCGCGGCGCGGTGATCGACAGTCCGCGGTCGTCGATGACGAAGCCGATGGTGCGCCGGGACGAACGCTTCAGCGTGTAGTGCAGCGGACGTTCGCCCAGCCGCAGCAGCCGGGCGTTGGGCTGCGGCGCCGGCCACGGCGCCGTGGCCGGGCCGGCC
>NZ_AMPR02000118.1:0-8575 GCF_000307735.3 Cupriavidus sp. HPC(L)
CACCGGCACCCAGGAAACCGCGTTGAGCCCCGGCATCGGCTTCGTCGCGAAGCGCAGCGCCGGCGCGACCAAGACCGACACGCCGCTCGCCGAGACGCCGCAGTCGATCTCGGTGGTCACGCGCCAGCAGCTGGACGACCAGAAGCCGCGCAGCGTGTCCGAGGCGCTGAACTACACGCCCGGGGCCTTCACCGCGCTGGTCGGCGCGACCAATCGCTACGACTATGTCGCGCTGCGCGGCTTCATCGACAGCAGCGTCGACAACTCGCTGCTGGACGGCCTGAAGGTGCTGGGCGATCCGGGCAGCTACAGCTCGATGCAGATCGACCCGTATTTCCTGGAGCGGATCGACGTGATCCGCGGCCCCGCCTCGGTGCTGTACGGGCGCGCCTCGCCCGGCGGCGTGGTCGCACTGACCAGCAAGCGGCCGCAGTTCGAGCGCGCCGGCGAAGCCCAGGTCACCGTGGGCAACCGCAACCGCTACGAGGCCGGGTTCGACCTCACCGGCCCGCTCGACGACAATGGCGTCGCCGCCTACCGGATCACCGCGATCGGCCGCTCGATGGATACGCAGTTCCGCCATGTCGAGGAAGAGCGTTTCGCCATCGCGCCGTCGCTGCTGCTGAACATCAGCCCGGACACGCGTCTTCTGCTGCAGGCCTATCTGCAGCGCGACCCGCATGGCGGCTATCACGGCGCGATTCCGGCGAACGCCACCATCACCGCCGCGCACAACGGCCGCCGCATCCTGCGCAGCTTCTTCGACGGCGAGCCAGGCCACAACGAATTCACGCGCACGCAGCGCATGGTCGGCTACCAGTTCGAACATGCGTTCAACGACCGCTGGCAGTTCCGGCAGAACTTCCGCTATCTGTCGTCCGACGTCACGCTGCAGCAGATCTATGGCTATGGCTGGGCCGGCCCAAATACGCTGACGCGCTATTACTCGGGCGCCAACGAGAGCCTGGACGCGTTTATCGTCGACAACCAGCTGCAAGGGCAATTCGATACCGGTCCGCTGAAGCACACGCTGCTGTTCGGCGTCGACTACCAGCACCGCCATGTCGACGGCTGGTGGGAATCGGGCGCTGCCGCGCCGATCGACGCCTTCGATCCGGTCTATGGCAACGCCGGGCTGTCGGGCCTGTTCCGCGCCAATATCGACCGCAAGCTCGAGCAGACCGGCCTTTATCTGCAGGACCAGATCGCCTGGGACCGCTGGCGCCTGGTACTCGGCGGCCGCCAGGACATGGCCAGGGTATCGAACCTCGGCTTCGGCGCCGCCTCGCGCTCGGAGTGGGACGGCTCGAAGTTCACCAAGCGCGCGGGCCTGGTCTATCTGTTCGACAATGGCGTCGCGCCGTATGCCGGCTATAGCGAGGGTTTCAATCCGAGCGGCAGCACCGCCCGCGACGGCAGCCTGCTGCCGCCGACCGAGAGCCGGCAGTTCGAGATCGGCGTCCGCTACCAGCCGCCGCGCAGCAGCACGCTGCTGTCGGCCTCGCTGTACGACCTGACGCAGGACAAGGTCGCGGCGCGCGTGCTGTCGACCCCGTACTACCAGCCGGCCGGCAAGGTGCGCTCGCGCGGGCTCGAACTGGAGGCACGCTCGCGCGTGACCGACAAGCTGTCGGTGCTGGCCAGCTACACCTACACGCACATGCGCTACGTCGAGTCGCCCGAAGGCGTGGTCGGCAACACGCCGTACCAGGCGCCGCAGCATATGGCCTCGATGTGGGCCGACTACCTGGTGTTCCCCGGTTTCACCGTCGGCGCCGGCGTTCGCTATGTCGGCACCAGCTGGGCCGACAACGAGAACTCGCTGAAGGTGCCGTCGACCACGCTGGTCGACCTGATGATGCGGCTGGACCTGAGCCGCGTCAGCCCGTCGCTGAAGGGCGCCGGCCTGCGGATCGCCGCCACCAATCTGTTCGACAAGACCTATGTGTCCTCGTGCGCCGGGCTGCTGAACTGCTACTACGGCGAGGCGCGCAACGTGATGGCGACGCTTACCTATCAGTGGTGATCGGCGGCGGAGGCGGGCCACTCGCCCGTCTCGGCCAGCACCGGCGACACGCTGACGAGCCTGGCGCGCAGCGGCAGCACGCCGGGGCGCCGGATCGCCTGCTCCACCCGCATCCGCACCAGCCGCTCGGCGCCGGCGTAGGCCTCGACTTCGGGACCATCCCAGACGATCTCCGCGCGCACCGCCACATGCAGCAGCGTGCCGTCCTCCCAATCGACAAAAAGCAGCCCTGCGCGCGGATTGGCGACCAGGTTGCCAATCGTGTTGAAGTAGGCGTTGCCGTTGAAGTCCGGCATCACCAGCGTGCCGTCGCCGTCCACGCGGACGAAGCCTGGCTTGCCGCCGCGATGCGAGACATCGGCGCCGCCGCTGTGCGGCGCGTCCGGATCGCTGTGATGGGTGGCGATGAACAGCGTGTCGGCGCGCCGCACCAGGTCGATCGCGTCGCCATCGAGCCGGTCCAGCACCTGTGGCGCGGGCAGACCCGCGTCCGCTTCGACCGATGACGATCCGGCTGGCTGCAGTTCGCGCTGCTGGATATAGCGCGGGCAATTGCCGAAGCTCTGCCGCACCTCCAGCGTGAAGCCACCGGCATCGCGCTGCGCCACCACGCCATTGAGCCGGTTGCGGCGGCGCGTCGGCAGTTCGATGCCGAGCAGGCCAAGGTCGGCGCCGTCGCGCAGCGCGCTGTCCAGCGGATCGCCGGGCAACGGCAGCGCATCGACGCGCAGCGCGAACGGATCGGGCGCATAGGCGAATCCCGGCGCGCCGACCAGCATCGTCGCCCAGACGCCGCCATCGTCCGTGCGTGCGCCGGCCAGCAGAAAGGGCAGCTGCGCGAAGAACAGCCGATGCTGCTCGGGCATTTCACCGCGTACGATGCGGCGGCCCACCGCCTCCATCTTCTCGCGCTTGCCGACGCGCTCTTGCGCCAGCCGTTCGCCGCGATGGAAAGGCGATTCGTCGTGAGGCCAGGTCGGCAGTTCCATGAACGTGCTCCGGGACGTGAGATGGGACGATGCGATGAGACGGTCGATCGAGTCAGGCCGCGGCCTTGGCGACCGGCATCGGCACGAAGCGCGGCAGCGCTTCGACGCGCGCCAGCCAGGCGCGGATCGCCGGATACGGGGCCAGACTGATGCCGCCCTCTTCGGCCCGGGCGATATAGGCATAGGCGGCGACATCCGCCAGCGTGGCATCCGGGCCCACCAGGAATGCCGATGCGGCCAGCAGCGGTTCCATCGCCGTGAACAGCCGCTCGGCCTGCCGGCGGGCATCGTCCACGGGCACATCCATGCCGAACACGCCGGCGAGCCGCGCACGGGCCGGGCCGAAGGCGATTTCCCCGGCGGCGACCGAAAGCCAGCGCTGCACCGCGGCGGCCTTGACCGGATCGCGCGGCAGCCACCGGCCTTCCTCGTCGTAACGCAGCGCCAGATACACCAGGATCGCGTTGGAGTCGGCGATCACGGTGCCGTTGTCGTCGAGCACCGGAATCTGTCCGAACGGGTTCAGCCGCAGGAACGGCTCGCGCTTGTGCTCGCCGCCGCGGACGTTGACCAGCTCGCAGCGGTAGGGCAGATCGAGCAGCGACAGCAACAGCTCGACACGATGGCAATGGCCCGACATCGGCACGTGATACAGCACCAGCGGGGCGGCGGGACGGGAAGATGCAGCGGACATGGTGGGCTCCGTTTTCTTGCGGTGTGTTTGCACAAGGGATTTCGAATGCCCGCATTGTGGTCGACCGCCGGCCTGCAATAAAGCGCGCCAAACGTATTTGACTACTCCAATAAATGGAGTAATGTCGCGCCATGGACAAACTTCGCGCGATGCAGACTTTCGTTCGGATCGTCGACAAGGGCAGCCTGACCGCCGCCGCGACGTCGCTCGGCACCTCGCTGCCGGCGGTGGTGCGCACGCTGGCCGCGCTCGAGGCCCATCTGCAGGTCCGCTTGCTGAACCGCACCACGCGCCGGCTGGCGTTGACCGAAGATGGCCGTAGCTACCTGGACAGCTGCCGGCGCATCCTGGCCACCATCGACGAGGTCGAGGCCGGCCTGACCACGCGCCAGGTCGAACTCGCCGGCCACCTGACGGTGACCGCGCCGATGCTGTTCGGCCAGATGTATGTGGCGCCCGCGGTCACGCGCTTCGTGCAGCGCTACCCCGCGGTGCATTGCTCGCTGAACTTTGCCGATCGCGTGGTCGACCTGCTCGAAGAGGGCGTCGATGTCGGCGTGCGGATCGGCCCCTTGCGCGATTCGACGCTGATCGCGCAGCCGGTCGGCCGGATCCGCCGCGTGGTGGTCGCCACGCTGGCCTTCCTGCGCAAGCACGGCGTGCCGCGCCATCCCGAGGACCTGGCGCGCGAGCCATGCCTGCGCTTCAGCAACGGCAACCCGCACTGGTGGACCTTCCAGGACGACGGCCGCGTGTTCCAGGTGCCGGTCACCGGCAATCTGGAGTTCAACCAGACCGCGCCCGCGGTCGCGGCCTGCGCCGCCGGTGCCGGTTTCGGCCACTTCCTGTCCTATCAGGTCGCGCCGCTGGTCGCCGAGAAGAAGCTGCGCATCGTGCTGGAGGACTACGAGCTGGCGCCATGGCCGCTGTCGGTGCTCTATCCGCATGCACGGATGCTGCCGGCGCGCACCCGGGCGCTGATCGACTGGCTCAAGGCCGATCTGGCGCCGCGCTTTCCGTAGGCGCGGCGCCCGGCCGTAGCGACTGGGACGGGTCCGTTATTCCAGCACCAGGCCGGTCTTGCGGATCAGCTCGCCCCATTTGCGCACCTCGCCGTCGATGAAGTGGCCGAAGGCGGCGCTGGAAATCGGCTCCGGCTGCAGGCCAAGTCCGTGCAGCTTCGCGCGAATGGCGGGATCGGCAAACACCGCGCTGGCATCGCGATTGAGCTGGCGCACGATCGCGTCGGGCGTACCGGCCGGCGCCACCAGCCCGAACCAGCCGTAGCCGACCACGCCGGCATGGCCCTGCTCGGCGAAGGTCGGCGCGTCCGGATACACCGGGCTGCGCTGTTCCGACGCGACCGCCAGCACCCGCAGCTTGCCGGCCTTGATAAAGGGCAGCGCGGAGGTGATCGCGGTGATCGTCGCATCGACACGCCCCGCCAGCAGTTCGGTATAGGCGGTGGCATCGCCCTTGTAATGCACGGTCAGCGCCTTGAAGCCCGCCTGCCCGGCAAACAGCTCACCGGTCAGATGCGGCCCCGAGCCGATGCCGGGCGACGCGAAGGTGATGCCGTCCTTCTTCTCGCGCGCCAGCTTGACGAAGTCCGCCAGCGTGCGGGCGGGCGAGGCCGCGTTGACGATCAGGAAGACCGGCCCGACCACGCGCGGGCCGACCGGCTTGAAGTCCTTGGCGATGTCGTAGCGCTGCTTCAGCCCGGCCGCGGTATTGATTGCGAACGGCGCGGCGGCCCACAGCAGCGTGTAGCCGTCCGGCGCGGCATGCGCGACCAGTTCGTTGGCGACGCGGGTGCCGGCGCCCGGCCGGTTCTCGACGACGAACTGCTGCCCGTACTTGTGGCTCAGCGCGTCGGCCAGCACGCGGGCAGAGGTGTCGTTGGACCCGCCGGCGCCATAGGGCGAGATCAGCTTGACCGGGCGCGAAGGGTAATTGTCGGCGTGGGCCAACGAGCCGAGCGCGAGGCCGACGGCAAGCAGTACGCAGGCCAGCAAGTCCCTGACAAGCCGGCTGCCACGACAGAAGTGGGTACGCATCATGGCGGGCCTCCTCAGCCGATCCGCCGTACCGGCGGAATGACGTACTTGCCGGCGATAAAGGCCGGGCTCGGATGATAGAGGCGCAGGATCAGATAGAACGGTCCCGCCGGCGCCGGCAGCCAGTTGTCGATCGACGCGGGGCGCGCATGCGAGATGACGATCGCGAGGCTGCCGTCCGCTTCGTGGCGCAGGCCCGGCGTGCGATCGCCGATCGCATAGCGGCCGATCGCATTGGCGGTGAAGAAGCGGTCCTCGCCGTACAGCGACACCGACCAGAACGCCTGCGCCGGCGGCAGATGGCCCGCGGGGAAGCGCAGCTCGTAGCTGCCGGCGCCATCAAGCGGCTGTCCGTCGGCATCGAAATCCGCCATCGCGTAGACCGCCTCGTCGGCGCGCAACGCGCCCAGTCCCTTCATCGCGGTGGTCGCACGCATCAGCCAATCGTCGCCATAGACGCCCAGCTTCAGGCTGTAGCCCCAGCTCTTGCGCGCCTGGCTGCGCGTATGCGCCTCGATCAGTGCCATGCCCTGCCGATAGGCGCTGACCAGCCCGGCTTGCACCGCCGGCCGCAGCGCGGCGATCTCGACCTCGTCCTCGAGCCGGATGCCCAGGCGCCGCAGCAGCGTCAGCAGGCCGCGCTCCTCCGGCGCCGGCGGAAACTCCCGCAGCGCCTGGAACAGGTTGTGGAAGAAGTCGAGCGCGGCGTCGCCGGACTCGCGCCACAGCCGCACGCATTGCGGCTGCCGACCGATCGCCGGCGCATCGAGCCGGAAACCCTGCTCGAACGCATGCGCCGCCGGCAGGTCGTGCTCGCCCTGTACCAGCACGCGGCCGATCAGCCAGACCAGCGAGGTGGGACAGGACACCGCGTGTCCACCGTCCGCCTGCTGGCCGGCGCCGACCAGCTGCACCGTGGCGCCTTCGGCCGGTACATTGCGCGGCCCGAGATTCTCGAAGTTGTTGGTATGCGCGTCGAGCAGTTCGACCACGTAGTAGCGGTCCGGATCGCTGAGCGGCGGCACGTGCAGCGTGACCGGACCGTCGGTCAGGTCGACCCAGCCGCAGAAGTACAGCAGGTCGTTGGCCGGCGTGACGATGTCGCGGTCCTCGTGCGTCCATTGGCGCGTGCTGGCCGACAGCACGTTGACCGGCGCGCGGCCGTAGCCGGTGGCGGCCTCGACCGAGGTCTGCACGCGGCAGGTGCGCAGCGTTTCGATCAGCGGGTAGCCGTAGATCACCAGCGGCAGCGCCGCGGCGGCGGTCAGCGCCTGCTGGGGATTGTCGTAGACGGGAGCCGAGAAGACGGGACTGGCGGGATGGTTCATGTCGGGTGCTCGCTTGGGTTTCAGGCCGCGTCGTGCCGCAGCGTGATGACGGCGTCGGCCGCGACCGGGCCGTCGGCGGTGACGATGAAGGGATTGATCTCGAGCGTGTCGAGCCGCGGTCCGATCGCGGCGGCGGCCCGCGACACGCGCACCAGCACCTCGGCGACCCGTTCCAGCGGCACCGCCGGATTGCCGCGATGGCCGGCGAACAGCGCCTCGGCGCGGCTTGCGCGCAGCATCGCCAGCGCGCGCGGCATCGACAGCGGCGCCAGGCCGAATGCCATCTGCCGGAACACCTCGACCGCGGTGCCGCCGATGCCGGCCAGCGCGACCAGGCCGAATACCGGATCGCGCCGCACGCCTACCATCAGTTCGCCCCAGCCGCGCAGCATGCGCGCCACCACCACGCCATCGAAGGGCACCGGCGCGCCGCCCGACTGTTCCGCATGGCGGCGGGCCGCGTCCCGCACGCGCGCAAAGGCGGCGCGCACCGCGGCGGCATCGTGCAGGTTCAACGCCACGCCGCCGACGTCGCTCTTGTGCAGGATCTCGTGCGAGCACAGCTTGACCGCGACCGGATAGCCGAGCCGTTCGGCGATCCGTACCGCCTCGTCGGCGTCGCGCGCGAGGCCGTGCGGGGCCACCGGCACGCCGGCTTCGGCCAGCAGTTGCATCGCTTCATGCTCGGACAGCGCGCCGGCGTCCACGGCGATGCGGGGCAACTGCGGCAATGGCGGCCAGGACTCGGCCGCCGGCTCGCCGCCCATGTCGGTCGGCTGCGCCGCCGCGCGCGCCAGCGCGGCAACCGCTTCGATCGCATGCGCCGGCTCGCGGAACACCAGGCACCCGTGCTGCTCCAGCCAGGCGCGGCGATCGTCGGCGACCAGCCCGCACAGCAGCAGCGGTGCGCTGCCGTTCGATTCGTGCAGCGCGGCGACGGTGCGCTGCAGCTCGGGCCACAGCGCCGGCGCATTGGCGCCGGCGGCGAGGAAGGCCACCACGCTGCCGTATTCCCCGCATTCGGCGACGTCGCGCAGCGCGTCCAGCAGCACGCGCGGCTGGGCCACGATCTGGCCGGTGACGTCGATCGGATTGGCGGTGCTGGCGAACGGGATCGCGGTGCGCAGCGCCTGGGCCGGGGCGGCCGGCATCGGCGGCATCGGCAAACCCAGTTGCTCGGCGCGATCGGCCATCATGATGCCGACGCCGCCGGACACGGTGACGATCGCCACCGGCGCCACCGCATCGGCCGCCAGGCCGCTGGCGCTATGCCAGCGCGACGGACGGCGGCCGCGCGACAGCACATAGCCGAGCCGGAAGAACGCCTCCAGCGACTCGGCGCGATGGACGCCGTATTCGTCGAATACCGCCTGGTACACCGCATCCTCACCCGCGAGGCTCGCGGTATGCGATTGCGCCGAACGCGCGCCGGCCTCGGTGACGCCGACCTTGGCGACGACCACCGGCTTGCCCGCGGCCCG
>NZ_AMPR02000117.1:0-8815 GCF_000307735.3 Cupriavidus sp. HPC(L)
CTGGGCGGCGGGCTGGCAGCGCGTGCCCGCCGACGGGCCACTGCGGCTCCGCGCTAGGCAAGCCGCGATCGGCTCAGGCGCCCAGCTCCACGGCAGGCGTCGAGCCCGTCTGCCGCAAACCCGCCGCCGCGCGACGCCCGGCCCGCTTGCGCACCCAGATCACCACGCCGGTCACGCACAGCATCGCCACCACCAGCCCCATCAGCGAAATCAGCACGCGCCCCGGCAGGCCGAGGATGCGGCCGGAATGCAGCGGGAATTGCGCCTGCAGGAACAGGTCGCCGGCGCTGCCGGTGCCCGGGATGCTGCCGCCCGCCGGCGCCAGCGTCCTGCCGTCGAAGTACAGCCAGTTGTTGCCCAGGCCGCCGTCGCCATGGTCGTTGCCGGCCTCGAAGAAGCCGACGCCATAGAGGCCGTACGGCGACGAGTAGAAGATGCCGCCGGCCGGCTCTGGCCAGCCGCGGCGCGTCCCTTCAGCCCGCGCCGCGGCGAGCACCTGCTCGCGCGTGACCGCCGGCTCGTGCGGCTGGTCCAGCGGGCGCGGCGTGCGCTTGTCGAATTCGTTGGGACTCAGCGGCGACAGCTTGGCCACCAGCGGCCGCATCACCTGCGTCTCCAGGTTCATCGAGATCGACGTCACGGCCAGCAGCAACAGCAGGCCCCACAACCAGACCGCGCCCGATCGATGCAGGTCGAAGTTCAGCGCATAGCCGCCCTTGCGCCAGCGGAAGGCGAACGACTTGCGCCATGCGGCACGATTCGGGAACGACAGCCACAGCGCGATCAGGCAATCCAGCGCCCACGCCATCGCGATCAGCCCCATGAACCATTTGCCCAGCTCGATGCCCCAGCCGTCGGGAATATGCATCGTGTAGTGAAGCTTGTAGAGGAAGGGCAGCAGGTTTTCGCGTGACAGCGAGATCGCGCCCCACATCCGGCGCGCCTGGATCTCGCCGGTGACCGGGTCGACCGCGATCTGGTTGAAGCCCAGGTCGAAGGGCTTGCCGGTGGCCGGATCGATCCGCCCCTCGACGAACATCGTCAATGCATGGCCCGGCTCGATCTCCAGCGGCGTATAGCTGATGCGCAGCCGCGGATCGGCCTGCTCGATATGGCGCGCCAGCTCCAGCGCCGGCATCGGCACGCCTTCGGTGCGCGCCTGGAACAGCTGCGGATTGAGCCATTCGTCGAGCTCGTGATCCCACGAGATGATGGCGCCGGTCAGGCCCGAGATGAACAGGAAGATGGCGGCGGCAAGGCCGAACCAGCGGTGCAGCCGGACGAGAAGAGAGCGCATGGGGGTCAGAGGGGACATGGTTCCTCTGGCATTGACGAATCACGGCGCGGCATCGGAACCGAGCCATGTTCAATCGGCCTGCGCGCTAGCCTTGACGGTGACCGGCGCATACCCGTACTGACGGGAAAAGGCGCGCGAGAATGCAGCGGCACTGCCGAATCCAGCGCGGCTGGCGACCGCCTTGACGCTATGTCCCAGGGCAAGCTGGGCCCGGCCGAAAGCCAGGCGCCACGAAGTCAGGTAATCGGCCGGCGTGGTGCCGACGGTCCGGGCGAACTGTGCAACGAAATGGCTGCGCGACATGCCGGCGATACGGGCCAGATCGTCGGTGCGCCACTGTCGCGCCGGCTCGTCATGCATGGCGACCAGGCACGGATGGAGCCTCGGGTGGGCCAGGCCAGCCAGCAGGCCCGCATTGACGGTGCCCATTGCGATCGCACGGCGCATCGCGAGCACCACGATGATCTCGCAAAGCCGGTCCTTGACGGTCGGACTGCCGCAGCTGCAGTCCTCCACTTCAGCGACGAACAGTTCCGCCAGGCCCCGCATGTCCGGCCGCTCGGCCAGCGGGAACACCAGTTCGTCGGGCAAGGCGCCGACCAGAGGATTGGTCGCGCCGCCGAAATCCACGGCCGCGGCGGCCAGAACCGCGCCGTCGGTATGGCAAGGCGTTCCGCCCGAAGCGCGGAAGACAAGATGCGTGGGAACGCCAATACCGCCGTCGGCATCGTCAGCATCGCCGATGACATACAGCCCGGCGAGCGTCCCACCTGTCCCCGCATCCGCGCCCGCAACAGCCCGCAGGCCGAACGCCCGCAGGAAGGCAGCCAATCGATCATGTTTTGCTTCGCGCACCGGCATTTCGATCATCTCTTTGTCCGAAAGGATGATCGATCTTATGCCAGACTTGGCCGATCGCAATACAGGAACAAGAACGATGACTGCCGACACCGCCGCCAAATTCGATCCCTTGCGCGCTGCCGAATACGAGAGACAGAGCCGGATCGCGCTCGCCGGCTACGACGCCTGCCATGAACTGGCCGCCTGCATGCTGACCGCCGCGCTTGGTCCCAGGTCGAGCGCCACCGTGCTGGTGGCGGGCGCCGGCGGTACCGGCAACGAGATCGTGGTCGCCGGCGCGCTCGAGCCGAACTGGCGCTTCGTCGCGGTCGATCCCTCGCAGCCGATGCTGGATCTCGCGCTGGCCCGAGTCCGCGAGGCCGGCCTGCTGGGGCGTACCGAGCCGGTGCTCGGCGTGGTCGCCGACCTGCCGGCCGAGGTCCGCTTCGACGCCGCGACGCTGATCGGCGTGCTGCACCACCTGCCGGGCGACGAAGCCAAGCAGGCGATTCTTCGCGACATTGCCCAGCGCCTGAAGCCGGGCGCGCCGCTGGTCCTTGCCGGCAACCGCTACGCCTATGCCTCGCGGCCGCTGCTGATGGCCGCGTGGGGGCAGCGCTGGCGCATGAACGGCGCCAGCGAGGAAGAGGTTCGCATCAAGCAAGGCAAGATCCTGCAGGGTGCGGATCCGCCGCAATCCGACGAGGCCGTCGCCACGCTGCTGTCCGACGCTGGCTTCGAGAAGCCCGAGCCGTTCTTCTCGAGCCTGTTCTGGGGAGCCTGGATGGCGCGACGGGCCTGACTCCGCCGGCGGCAACGCGATGCCTTACTGCAGTGTCAGCCCCGACTGCCTGACCAGCTTTTCGGTACGCGGGATCTCTGCTTCAACCATCGCACGGAAATCGGCCACGCTGCCGCCGCGCGGCTCGGCGCCCGTCGCGGCCAGCTTGTCGCGGAAGGCAGCGTCCAGCAGATGCCGGTTGATCGAGGCATTGAGCTTGCCCACGATGTCCGCCGGCGTTCCCTTGGGCGCGACGATGCCGTACCACGGCGCGATGTCGTAGCCGGGATAGCCCTGCTCCGCGATGGTCGGCACATCGGGCGCCATCGCCGAGCGTTTGGCGTTCGACACGCCGAGCGCCCTCAGTTTCCCGGCCTTGACGTAGGGCAACCCCGTCATGATGGTGTCGAAGTACATCGACACCTGGCCCGACAGCAGGGCCGGAATCGCTTCCCCCGCGCCCTTGTACGGCACGTGCACGATGTCGATGCCGGCCATCGCCTTGAGCATTTCCCCGGCCATGTGCGAGGTGGTGCCGGCACCGAACGACGCATAGGTCAGCTTGCCCGGATTGGCCTTGGCGTAGGCGACCATTTCGGGCAGCGTCCTGAACGGCAGCGACGGATGCGACAGCAGGATATTCGGCGTATAGGCCACCACCGCCACCTTCTCGAAGGCGTCCGGGTCGTAGCTCAACTTCTTGTAGAGAAAGCGGTTGGTCACCATCGAGGCGGGTCCCGACATCAGCAGCGTATAGCCGTCGCCCGGCGCGCGGGCCACTGCCTCGCTGCCGATCATCGCGGCGGCGCCGGGCTTGTTTTCGATCACGAAGCTCTGGCCATATTCTTTGGCCAGGGCCTGGCCAAGCTGGCGCGTGATCAGGTCGGTAGCGGCGCCGGCGTTGAACGGCACCACGATCCTGACCGGCTGACGGGGCCATGCGGAATCGGCATGACTCCACGACGATGCGGCAAGGATGGCAAGCGCGGTGACGGCAAGGCAGGCGCGAAGAAGACGGGAACGTAGTGGCATCGACAGACCTCTTTGAGCGAAGGAAATGCACCCGCTCGGCGGCGGGCGACGCGCAGTTCATCGCAACTGCCGTGCCACGAGAAAGCGCGCAAAATACGCCGAAAACCACCGCGATGTGGACGCATGTCTCCCGCCGGCGCCATCGGCATGACGCCAGTCCGCTCGTTGCACCACGGTGCACCAATCCGGTCGGTTCGGGCTCACCGTCCGGGGGCAAACGCCGCTACACCAGGCTGATCCAGGTCGTCTTCAGATCGGTGTATTTGTCCAGCGCATGCAGCGACTTATCGCGGCCCGAGCCCGACTGCTTGACACCGCCGAATGGCACCGTGATATCGCCGTCCATATAGCAGTTGACCCATACCAACCCGGCCCGCAGCTGCCGCGACACGCGATGCGCGCGTGCCAGGTTGGCCGTCCACAGGCCCGAGCCGAGACCGTAGGGCGAGTCGTTGGCCATGCGCAGCGCCTCTTCCTCGGTGCCGAACACGGTGACCGCCAGCACCGGCCCGAAAATTTCCTCGCGCACGATCGACAGCGATTGCGCCGGACACTCGAAGATCGTCGGCTGCAGGAAGTAGCCGCCGGTTTCCGCGCGCACGCGTTGGCCGCCCAGCCGCAGCCGCGCGCCTTCGCGCTGGCCCGCGGCGACATACGACATCACGCGGTCGAGCTGGCGCGCATCGACGATCGCGCCCATCGCCGACGACGGATTGAGCGGATCGCCGGGTTGCATGCCGGCGGCGCAGGCCTCGAGCTTCGCCATGAACGCGTCGTAGATGCCCCGCTGCACGTACAGCCGCGAGCCGGCGATGCAGATCTCTCCCTGGTTGTTGAAGATGCCGATCGCCGCGGCCTGCGCCGCGCGGTCCAGGTCAGGGCAGTCGTCGAAGACGATATGCGGCGACTTGCCGCCGCATTCGAGCCAGACCCGCTTCAGGTTCGATTGGCCCGCATATTCCAGGAAGCGCTTGCCGGTGGCGGTCGAGCCGGTGAACGCGATGCAGTCCACGTCGGCATGCCGGCCCAGCGCCTGCCCCGCCTGCGCGCCCAACCCCGGCACCACGTTGAACACGCCGGCCGGAATGCCGGCCTCCTCGGCCAGTGCGGCCAGACGCAGCGCGCTCAAAGGCGACTGCTCGGCGGGCTTGAGCACCACGCTGTTGCCGGCGGCCAGCGCGGGCGCGACCTTCCAGCTTGCCATCAGCAGCGGATAGTTCCACGGCACCACCGCCGCGACCACCCCCAGCGGCTCGCGCGTGATCGTGGCAAGCACGTTGGCATCGGTCGGCGCGATCTCGTCGTAGATCTTGTCGATCGCCTCCGCATACCACGCGTAGGTGCGCGCCGATTCGGGAATGTCGTACAGCAGCGTGTCGGCGATCGGCTTGCCCATGTCCAGCGTTTCGAGCAACGCCAGTTCCTCGCGATGCGCATCGATCAGCGCCGCCAGCCGCAGCAGCGTGGCCTTGCGCTCGCGGCGCGGCATGGCCGCCCAGAGGCCCTGCTCGAAGGCCCTGCGGGCCGCGGCGACCGCGCGGTCCACGTCGGCCTCGCCGCATGCCGCCACCTTCGCCAGCACGTTGCCGGTGGCCGGATCGATGCTGTCGAAGGTGGCGCCATCGGCGGCGTCGGTCCATCGGCCGCCGATATAGGCCTGTCCGCGCAGGTTCGGGACGATCGACTGCGCGCGTTGCCGCCAGTAGGCCAGGTCGTGAAGCTCGCTCATGAGGGTTGCCTCGAATCTAGGGAGGAAGGAGAAACCGGTGCCGCGGCGCGCGCGGGCAGCGTCAGCGACAACCCGGCGCCGACGATCAGCGCGATGCCGCCCATGGCAAGCGCGTCGGGCCAGCGGCCGAACCACCAGGCGCTGTAGACCAGCGCCAGCAGCAGATGGCAATAGTTCAGCGGCGCCAGCGTGGAAGCCGGCGCGCGCTGCAGCGCCAGGATCAGCAGCACCTGGGCCAGCGCGCTCATGAAGCCCATGGCGAGGATCGTCAGCCAGTCGACGAGATCCGGCCACACCGCAGGCAGGAAGAACGGCGCCGGCAAGCCGGTGGCGATCATGCAGATGATCGCCGCGAAGCCGTACTGCACCGTTGCATCGACCTTTCCGGCCATGCGCCGGGTCAGCAGTTGCAGCAGCGCGTAGCCGAGCATGGCCGCCACCATCAGCGCCGTGCCGATCCACGACAACTGGCCGCCGGGGCGCACGATCAACAGCATGCCGGCGAATCCCGTTGCCACCGCCAGCCACTGTCGCGCTCCGACGCGCTCGGCCAGCAACCACGGCGACAGCGCCACCACGACCAGCGGCGCCATGAAATAGATCGCCGTCGCTTCTGCCAGCGGCATCCACAGCAGCGCGGTCATGAAGCAGGTACCCATGACCGCCAGCATCAGACCCCGCAACACCAGCAAGCCGCGATGGGGCGTGCGCCAGAAGCGCAGGCGGCCCGCGTTCGCCAGCATCGCGATGGCAACGGTGCAGGTGGCCGCATAACGTACCGCATTGAGGAAGGGCGCAGGATAGCGCCCCACCAGGTGCTTGGCGGTCGCATCGACGGTGGCGAACAACATCACGACGCACAGGAACAGCAGCCCGCCGCGCCACCAGCCGCTTTCGCGGCCCAGGCCGGCGTTCACGCGCCCGCCCGCGCCACCATCGCGCCGAGCAGCACGTTGGCGCCCGCCTCCAGATGCTCGGGCCTGGCGTCCTCGATCTCGTTGTGGCTGATGCCGTCCTTGCAGGGCACGAAGATCATCGCCGTCGGCGCGACGCTGGCCATGTAGACCGCGTCATGACCGGCGCCGGTCACGATGTCCTGATGCCGGTAGCCGCACGCCTCGGCTTCGTTGCGCACGTCGGCGACCAGCTCGGCGGCGAACGGCGTCGGCGGGAAATACTGCACGTCGCGCACGTCGACTTCCAGCGGCGTGCCGGCGCTGGTGCCAGGGATGGTACCGGCGGCCAATGCCGCGCAGGCCGCGCGAAAGCGCGCATCCATCTCGGCCAGCCGCGCCGCATCCTCGTGGCGCAGGTCCACGGTAAAGGTCACGGCGCCGGGAATCACGTTGCGCGAGGCCGGATGGACATTGACCACGCCGACGGTGCCGCGGCCATGCGGCGCGAAATCGTTGGCGATGCGCACCACTTCCTGCATCAGGAAGGTGGCGCCATACAACGCATCGCGCCGCAGCGGCATCGGCGTCGGGCCCGCATGCGCCTCCATGCCGGTCACCGTCACGTCGTACCAGCGCAGGCCCAGCGAGCCGGTCACCACGCCGATCACGTTGTCCGCGGCCTCGAGGATCGGGCCCTGTTCGATATGGGCCTCGAAATAGGCGGCGACCTGACGGCCGCCGACCTCCGCGCTGCCGGCATAGCCGATCGCCCGCAGCTCGTCTTCGACGCGCTTGCCGTCGCGGTCCGTCGCGTCCAGCGCCGTCCGCAGCGGGAAGATCCCGGCGAACACGCCGGAACCCATCATCACCGGCACGAAGCGCGTGCCTTCTTCATTGGTCCAGATCGCGACCTCGAGCGGCGCCTCGGTCTGGATGCCGCGATCGTTCAGCGTGCGTATCACCTCCAGCCCGGCCAGCACCCCGAAACAGCCGTCGAACTTGCCGCCGGTCGGCTGCGTATCGATATGGCTGCCGGTCATCACCGGCGGCAGCGCGTCATTGCGGCCGGCACGGCGGCCGAAGATATTGCCGACCTTGTCGACCGTCACGGTCAGGCCGGCCTCGCGCATCCAGCCGGTCACCAGGTCGCGCCCCTGACCGTCCAGCTCGGTCAGCGCCAGCCGCGCGTTGCCGCCCTTGGGCGTCGCGCCGATGCGCGCCAGCGCCATCAGCGAATCCCACAGGCGCTGGCCGTCGATCTTCAATGTCGTCATTCTGTTCTCCTTGGGCAACGGTACTCAGGCCATCGCCGGCGCGAAGCCCGACAGGAAGGCGTCCAGCGCGGGGCCGATGGCCTCGACCTCGTAGCCGCCCTCCTGCACCACGACCGTCGGCACGCCCAGCGCATGGATGCGCTCGCCGATGCCGCGGTAGCCGTCCATGCCGACGGCCAGCACGCTGATGGGGTCGTCCACATAGGTATCGAAGCCGAGCGACAGCACCAGCGCCTGCGGCCGGTAGTCGCGCAACGCGTCGAGCGCGCTGTCGAGCGCGGCCAGGAAGCCGGCGTCGCCGGTGCCGTGCGGCAGCGGGAAGTTCAGGTTGTAGCCGTAGCCGGCGCCGTAGCCGCGTTCGTTGGCATAGCCCGTATAGAACGGGTAGTAGCCGGCGGGGTCGGCATGCAGCGAGATCGTCATCACGTCCGAGCGCTGGTAGAAGATCTGCTGCGTGCCGTCGCCGTGATGCGCGTCGACATCGAGCACCGCGACCTTGCCGAAACGCTTGAGCAGCCCCTGCGCGGCGATCGCGGCGTTGTTGACGTAGCAGAAGCCGCCGGCACGGTCGCTATGCGCGTGGTGGCCCGAAGGCCGGCACAGCGCGTACGCCATGCCGCCATCCGGCTGTTCGCAGACATAGTCCGCCGCCGCCACCGCGCTGTGTGCCGAGCGCAGGATCGACCGCCAGCTTTGCGGGCCGAGCGGGCAGCTCAGGTCGCCCAGGTAATAGCCCGCCTGCGCGATCACCGAGTCGGTCGGGCAATCGGGCCGGCGGTTCTGCTCGAGTTTGCCGTTGTGGTACGGGGACAGATTGGGCAGCACCTCGATGCCGGGTTCGAAGCCGGGGCGCGCCAGCGCCTGCCAGCGGTCGTAGGCTTCGCACAGGAAATCGAGATAGGCGGCGCTGTGCACCGTTTCCAGCGGCGCGCGGCCGTAGTCCGGCGCGGCGGCCAGATCGATGCC
>NZ_AMPR02000116.1:0-8824 GCF_000307735.3 Cupriavidus sp. HPC(L)
CGACTCCAGCACCGCAGCGCCTTCGCCTTCCCCGCCAACCTCGCCGCCGTTCGGCTGCGAGGGGGCGAATATTAAGGGAGCGTGACAGCCGTGGCAAGCCCTTTTTTGCGGGGCCATCGATGTGCCCGCCATCTCGACACTACGCCGCCTCCTTGAGACGCCGCCACAAGGTGGTCGGACTGATGCCCAACAGGTGGCACGCCGCCGCGCGATCCCCTCCGCATTCGTCCAGCACCCGGCGAATATGTTCCGCCTGCGATGAACGCGCCACACCAGCCAGCGAACGGTTGCCCGAGCGCGCGTTGACTACGGTGGGGGACGTCGCCTCCATCCCCTCGCTGCCGAAGAACTCGGGTACCGTCGTCCGCAATTCGCGCAGCAACGCCTGCTCTTCCAGCGCCCGCCCCGCCAGCAGCACGGCAATCCGCTCGACCACGTTTTCCAGCTCGCGGATGTTGCCCGGCCAGCCATACGCCATCAGCCGGCTGCGCGCGGCCTCCGGCAGGCTCTCCGGGCGCGGCAGCCCGAGCCGCTGCTGCGCGCGCCGGTACAACAGCTCGGCCAGTTCCGGCAGGTCCGCCTTGCGCTCGCGCAATGGCGGCATGGCGATACGCAGGATATTCAACCGGTAATAGAGGTCCTGGCGGAACGCGCCGTCGCGCACCAGCGCCGCGAGATCCCGATGGGTCGCGGCGATCACGCGCACGTTGACCGGCACCGCATCCACGCCACCGATCGGCAGCACCTGCTTTTCCTGCAGCACGCGCAGCAGCCGGGTCTGCAGCGCGGGCGGCATGTCGCCGACCTCGTCCAGGAACAGCGTGCCGTTGTGCGCGGACTCGAACAGGCCTGCCTTGCCCCCGCGCCGGGCGCCGGTAAACGCCCCCTCCTCGTAGCCGAACAGCTCGCTCTCGAGCAGCGCCTCCGGAAATGCCGCGCAATTGATCGCCACGAATGGAAACGCGCGGCGCGGACTGGCGTCGTGCATGCCCTGCGCCAGCACCTCCTTGCCGGTACCGCTCTCGCCGCTGATCAGCACGGTCGAATCGACGGCCGCGTAGCGCCGCGCCAACTCGCGCAGCTGCCGCATTGCCGGCGACTCGCCCGCGAGATCGTCGAGCCGATAGCGAACGCCGGTCGTGCGCGCACTGGCGCGCCGGCGCAGATGGCGGTCGACCCGCTGGATCGCGTTGGCATCCTGGATCGTCAGCACCGCGCCCGCGGGACCGCCCTCCGTCACGATCGGTATCCGGTTGACCACGACCATGCGATCGCCCAGCTTGTGGATCGCCTCGAGCTCCTTGGTCCCGGTCCGCATCACGCTGTCGAGCGACAGATCGGGCGCGAGCCCCTGCAGCTTGCGGCCAACCGCATCGCCGGCCGGCGTACCCAGAAAGCGCTCCATCGCCGGATTGAACGACTGGATCCGCCCGTCGGCATCGACGGCCGCGACGCCTTCGTTCAGATGCGCGAGGATCGTATTGACGTACTCGCGCCGGCTCGACTCGATGCGCCGCAGCCGCGCCGCCTCGATCGCGTCCTCGAGCGCGAGCTTGACCGACTGCCCCGAGTACAGGAACACCCCGGTCAGCCCAAGCCGATCCGCGAGCTCCGTCACGAGCCCGGGTCCGACCACGACCTCCACGCCCTCCTGCCGCAGCGCCTTGACGCGGACAGTGGCGTCGTCCTCGGTCAGATACGTATACGACGGAATCGGAAGGTCAAATGCGCGGGCAAACTCGTCGACTTCCGGGTAGGTCGCGGCGTGCGTCACCAGCGCGACCCGCGACGAGATGCGCCGCGCCGTGGCCAGCGCGCTGAGCACGTCGAACCCCGTCACCTTGACCAGCGTGACCGGCACGTCCACATGCTGCCGCAGATAGGCACCATTCGACCCCGCGGCGACCACCGCGTCGAGCCGCCCTTCCCTGGCCTCCCGCGTGATCGCGGTGGCGGCCGCCTCATAGCCCTTGCCGACCAGCCGAAAGTCGGCCTGCGCCGCATAGGAAGGGATCAGATCGGCAAAGGCGCGCGACAGCCGGCTGATGCCGACCGCCCAGATGCGAGGCCGGCCAGGGGGGATCGGGGTGGCGGGGGTAGCGGAAGTCATCGATCGAAAGATGAAGGCGAATGCCGCAAGCCGCAGCGAGCGGACGAACAAAAGCGGCCACAATAGGACGTTGACGCGCCAACGAGGCATTCTGCGCCGCCCGGCGTTGCATTTCAATCGGCGACCGTGAATTTCAACATTGAAATTCAACGCAAGCGCCCATAACGCCACCTGTATCGACCAGACTTCCCACAATCCCTTGTCCGGACTGGCCAGACCAGGCCATCCCGCACCGCGCCGCCCTGCTGGCACGCCGCTTGCGCGCTGCCGGCATTCCGCTCACCCAGGACGCCACCATGACCCTGACTTCCCAAGACCTGGCCCGCTCGGCGGGCGCCCGTTTCCGCCAGGCCCTGGCCGACGAGCAGCCGCTGCAGGTCGTCGGCACCATCAACGCCAACCACGCGCTGCTGGCCAAGCGCGCCGGCTACCGCGCGATCTATCTGTCCGGCGGCGGCGTCGCGGCCGGCTCGCTGGGCCTGCCCGACCTCGGCATCTCGAACCTCGACGACGTGCTGACCGACATCCGCCGCATCACCGACGTCTGCGACGTGCCGCTGCTGGTCGATGTCGACACGGGCTTCGGCGCCTCGGCGTTCAACGTGGCCCGTACCACCCGCTCGCTGATCAAGTTCGGCGCGGCCGCGATGCACATCGAGGACCAGGTCGGCGCCAAGCGCTGCGGCCACCGGCCCAACAAGGAGATCGTCTCGCAGGACGAGATGGTCGACCGCATCAAGGCGGCGGTCGATGCCCGTACCGACGAGCATTTCGTCATCATGGCGCGCACCGATGCGCTGGCGGTCGAGGGGCTGGACAAGGCGATCGAACGCGCGGTGGCCTGCGTCGAGGCCGGCGCCGATGCGATCTTCCCCGAGGCGATGACCGACCTGTCGATGTACCGCAAGTTCGTCGACGCAGTGAAGGTCCCGGTGCTGGCCAACATCACCGAGTTCGGCGCCACGCCGCTGTTTACGCGCGACGAGCTGGCCGGCGCCGGCGTCGCGATGATCCTCTACCCGCTGTCGGCGTTCCGCGCGATGAACAAGGCCGCGGAGAACGTCTACGCGGCGATCCGCCGCGACGGCACGCAGCAGAACGTGCTGGACACCATGCAGACGCGCGCCGAGCTCTACGAGAGCATCGGCTACCATGCGTACGAACAGAAGCTGGATGCGCTGTTCGCGCAAGCCAAGGCCAAGTAACCAGAACAGAGCGAAGCAAGGAGACGACATGTCCGAAGCCACTCCGGCGCAAGCCACCCCGAAGCCCAAGAAATCCGTCGCGCTGTCCGGCGTCGTCGCCGGCAATACCGCACTGTGCACGGTCGGCCGCAGCGGCAACGACCTGCACTATCGCGGCTACGACATCCTCGACGTCGCCGAGACCTGCGAGTTCGAAGAGATCGCCTATCTGCTGGTGCACGGCAAGCTGCCGACCCAGGCCGAACTGACCGGCTACAAGGCCAAGCTGCGCGCGCTGCGCGGGCTGCCCGCCAACGTCAAGGCGGCCCTCGAATGGGTCCCGGCCTCGGCCCACCCGATGGACGTGATGCGCACCGGCGTGTCGGTGCTGGGTACGGTGTTGCCCGAGAAGGAAGACCACAATCTGCCGGGCGCGCGCGACATCGCCGACCGCCTGATGGCCTCGCTCGGCTCGATGCTGCTGTACTGGTACCACTACAGCCATAACGGCCGGCGCATCGAGGTCGAGACCGACGACGATTCGATCGGCGGCCACTTCCTGCATCTTCTGCACGGCCGCAAGCCGAGCGAGCTGTGGGAACGCGCGATGCACACCTCGCTGAACCTGTACGCCGAGCACGAATTCAACGCGTCGACCTTCACCGGCCGCGTGATCGCCGGCACCGGCTCCGACATCTACTCGGCGATCTGCGGCGCGATCGGCGCGCTGCGCGGCCCGAAGCACGGCGGCGCCAACGAGGTCGCGTTCGAGATCCAGAAGCGCTACGACACGCCCGACGAGGCCCAGGCCGACATCACCCGCCGCGTCGAGAACAAGGAGGTCGTGATCGGCTTCGGCCATCCGGTCTACACGACCGGCGATCCGCGCAACCAGGTGATCAAGGAAGTCGCGCGCCGCCTGTCGAAGGACGCCGGTTCGATGAAGATGTTCGACATCGCCGAGCGGCTGGAGACGACGATGTGGGACATCAAGAAGATGTTCCCCAATCTCGACTGGTTCAGCGCGGTCAGCTACCACATGATGGGCGTGCCGACCGCGATGTTCACGCCGCTGTTCGTGATCGCGCGGACCTCCGGCTGGGCCGCGCACATCATCGAGCAACGCATCGACAACAAGATCATCCGCCCGAGCGCCAACTACATCGGCCCGGACAACCTGAAGTTCGTGCCGATCGAGAAGCGCCGCTGATCCGGCAGACGCAAACGGAAGCGGCCGCGCCACGCGCCGCTTCCGTCCCGCAGTCCCCGAGACATTCCACGGCGCGCCGAGCACGACCCGTATCGATCCCCTCCCCATGAATACTGCCTTCCGCAAACCGCTGCCCGGCACGGGCCTGGACTATTTCGACGCACGCGCCGCGGTCGATGCGATCCAGCCTGGCGCCTATGACAAGCTGCCCTACACCTCGCGCGTGCTCGCCGAAAACCTGGTGCGCCGCTGCGACCCGTCGCTGCTGACCGCCGCGCTGACGCAGCTGATCGAACGCAAGCGCGAACTGGACTTCCCGTGGTTCCCCGCGCGCGTGGTCTGCCACGACATCCTCGGCCAGACCGCGCTGGTGGATCTCGCCGGCCTGCGCGATGCGATCGCGGACCAGGGCGGCGATCCGGCCCAGGTCAATCCGGTGGTGCCGGTCCAGCTGATCGTCGACCATTCGCTGGCGGTCGAGCATGGCGGTTTCGACAAGGACGCCTTCGCCAAGAACCGCGCGATCGAGGAGCGCCGCAACGAGGACCGCTTCCACTTCATCGAGTGGACAAAGAAGGCGTTCAAGAACGTCGACGTGATCCCGCCGGGCAACGGCATCATGCACCAGATCAATCTGGAGCGGATGTCCCCGGTGATCCATGCGGTCGACGGCGTCGCCTACCCCGACACGCTGGTCGGCACCGACAGCCACACGCCCCATGTCGACGCGCTGGGCGTGATCGCCATCGGCGTGGGCGGCCTCGAGGCCGAGAACGTGATGCTGGGCCGCGCCTCGTGGATGCGGCTGCCCGATATCGTCGGCGTCGAGCTGCGCGGCAAACCGCAGCCGGGCATCACCGCGACCGATATCGTGCTGGCCCTGACCGAATTCCTGCGCAGCCAGCGCGTGGTCGGCGCCTATCTCGAATTCCGCGGCGAAGGCGCGGCCAGCCTGACACTGGGCGATCGCGCGACGATCTCGAACATGGCGCCCGAATACGGCGCCACCGCGGCGATGTTCTTCATCGACGGCCAGACCACCGACTATCTGCGGCTGACCGGGCGCAGCGACGAGCAGGTGCGCCTGGTCGAGAGCTACGCGAAGACCGCCGGCCTGTGGGCCGATACGCTGCAGCACGCCGAATACGAGCGCACGCTGGAGTTCGACCTGTCGACCGTGGTCCGCAACATGGCCGGCCCGTCGAACCCGCACAAGCGCCTGCCGACCACCGCGCTCGCCGAACGCGGCATCGCCGCCAGGTGGGAAGAGGTGCCGGGGCAGATGCCCGACGGCGCCGTGATCATCGCCGCCATCACCAGCTGCACCAACACCAGCAATCCGCGCAACGTGATCGCCGCCGGCCTGCTTGCACGCAACGCCAACGCGCGCGGCCTGACGCGCAAGCCGTGGGTCAAGTCCTCGCTCGCACCGGGCTCCAAGGTCGTGCAGCTGTATCTGGAGGAAGCCGGCCTGCTGCCCGAGCTCGAGCAGCTGGGCTTCGGCATCGTCGCGTTCGCCTGCACGACCTGCAACGGCATGTCCGGCGCGCTCGACCCGGCGATCCAGCAGGAGATCGTCGAACGCGATCTGTATGCGACCGCGGTGCTGTCCGGCAACCGCAATTTCGACGGCCGCATCCACCCTTACGCCAAGCAGGCCTTCCTGGCCTCGCCGCCGCTGGTGGTGGCCTACGCGATCGCGGGCACCATCCGATTCGATATCGAGCGCGACGTGCTGGGCCACGACCAGAACGGCCAACCGGTGACGCTGAAGGACATCTGGCCGAGCGACGAGGAGATCGACGCGATCGTCGCGCAAAGCGTCAAGCCGGAGCAGTTCCGCAAGGTCTACGAGCCGATGTTCGCGGTGCAGGCCGGCAACGCCGAGACGATCAGTCCGCTGTACGACTGGCGGCCACAGAGCACCTATATCCGCCGCCCGCCGTACTGGGAAGGCGCGCTGGCCGGCGAGCGCACGCTCAAGGGCCTGCGTCCGCTCGCGGTGCTCGGCGACAACATCACCACCGACCATCTGTCTCCGTCCAACGCGATCCTGCCCGACAGCGCCGCCGGCGAATACCTGGCGAAGATGGGCCTGCCCGAGGAAGACTTCAACTCGTACGCGACGCACCGCGGCGACCACCTGACCGCGCAGCGCGCGACCTTCGCCAACCCGACGCTGGTCAATGAAATGGCGGTAGTCGACGGCAAGGTCAAGAAGGGTTCGCTGGCACGCATCGAGCCGGACGGCAAGGTCGTGCGCATGTGGGAAGCGATCGAGACCTATATGGAGCGCAAGCAGCCGCTGATCATCATCGCCGGCGCCGACTACGGCCAGGGCTCGTCGCGCGACTGGGCGGCCAAGGGCGTGCGGCTGGCCGGCGTCGAGGCGATCGTCGCCGAAGGCTTCGAGCGTATTCACCGCACGAACCTGATCGGCATGGGCGTGCTGCCGCTGGAGTTCAAGCCCGGCACCAACCGGCTGACGCTGCAGATCGACGGCACCGAGACCTTCGACGTGATCGGCGAACGCAAGCCGCGTGCGGACCTGACGCTGGTCATCCACCGCAGGAACGGCGAGCGCGTCGAGACCGCGGTGACCTGCCGGCTCGATACCGCCGAGGAGGTGTCGATCTACGAGGCCGGCGGCGTGCTGCAGCGCTTCGCGCAGGACTTCCTGGACTCCACCAAGGCGGCCCAGGCGGCGTCCGCCGCATCGGCGGCATGAACGCGGCTCGGCGCCCCACCCTGAATCAGCACGAGGTACCCATGGTTTCCCTTCCCCAGATCCGCATCCCCGCCACCTATATGCGTGGCGGCACCAGCAAGGGCGTGTTCTTCCGGCTGCAGGACTTGCCCGAGGCCGCGCAGTCGCCAGGGCCCGCCCGCGATGCGCTGCTGATGCGTGTGATCGGCAGCCCCGACCCCTACGGCAAGCAGATCGACGGCATGGGCGCGGCCACCTCGAGCACCAGCAAGACGGTGATCGTGTCGCCCAGCACCCGGCCCGACCACGACGTCGATTACCTGTTCGGCCAGGTCGCGATCGACCAGCCCTTCGTGGACTGGAGCGGCAACTGCGGCAATCTGTCGGCCGCGGTAGGCCCCTTCGCGATCGCCGCCGGGCTAGTCGACCCCGCGCGCATCCCGCGCGAGGGCGTCGTGACCGTGCGCATCTGGCAGGCCAATATCGGCAAGACCATCGTCTCGCATGTGCCGATCGTCGACGGCATGGTCAAGGAAACCGGCGACTTCGAGCTGGACGGCGTGACCTTCCCCGCCGCCGAGATCATGCTCGAGTTCATGGACCCGGCCGCCGAAGAGGAAGGCGGCGGCGGCGCGATGTTCCCGACCGGCAACCTGGTCGACGACCTCGAGGTGCCGGGCGTCGGCACGTTGAAGGCGACGATGATCAACGCCGGCATTCCGACCATCTTTATCGACGCCGATGCGATCGGCTACACCGGCACCGAGCTGCAGGAAGCGATCAACGGCGATCCGAAGGCGCTGGCGATGTTCGAGACCATCCGCGCCTACGGGGCCGTGCGCATGGGCCTGATCCAGAACGTCGACGAGGCCGCGCGGCGCCAGCACACGCCCAAGGTGGCCTTCGTCGCCTCGCCGGCCAGCTATACCGCGTCGAGCGGCAAGCCGGTGCACGCCGAAGACATCGACCTGCTGGTACGCGCGCTGTCGATGGGCAAGCTGCACCACGCGATGATGGGCACGGCGGCCGTGGCGATCGGCACCGCGGCGGCCATTCCCGGCACGCTGGTCAATCTGGCGGCCGGTGGCGGCAAACGGCAGGCGGTGCGCTTCGGCCACCCGTCGGGCACGCTGCGCGTCGGCGCCGAAGCGGCCCAGGTCGACGGCGAATGGGTCGTGAAGAAAGCCATCATGAGCCGCAGCGCGCGGATCCTGATGGAAGGTTGGGTACGCGTACCGGGCGACTGGAACCCTGTTGCCTGATCGCAGTAATGCCGGGGCCGCTGGCCGGCCCCGGCATGTCATGGGTGGCAAGCCATATCCTGGCCGTTAATTGCGTTTCATTGGGATGACCGGCAGGCGGGCGTCCATCGCCATAGCGGCAAACCACGCCTGCCCAGACCTCGCAGGGCTCAACCAAACAGCACGCTGTTCATCAACGCCTTGGCCACCACGGTGCCCGCTTCGGGCTGCTCGGCATAGACGGTGATTTCCGTGGCGATCTGCCGCTGGCCGCGGCGCACCACGGTCGCGACGGCGCGCAACGCGGCCGCCTCGGCCGGCGCGACATACTGGATCGACAGCGCGCTGGTCGCCCCGCCGCGGACCTTGTCC
>NZ_AMPR02000115.1:0-8877 GCF_000307735.3 Cupriavidus sp. HPC(L)
GACCGGCTGCGCCGGCGCCGCCGGCACGGCCTTGCCCTCGCGCACGGCGGCCTTGCGGCGCGACCAGCGGGACAGGAAGGACGTTTCGGTCGAATCGCTCATGATGCGGGATCAGGCGGCGGGGATACCGATAACGGCATCCCCGCCGCGGATTTCAGTAGCGCGTTCAGCAGGGTGTTCAATAGCGCGCCCGGTCCTGCGGCGACTTGAACGACTCCGGCCGGCGGCGCTTCTTCGGCTCGGGCCGGTAGTGCTCGGCCACATAGGCTTGCAGCCAGGCCAGCTGTTCGGGCGCGAGCGGCACGTTCTCGACGGTCTCGCCGGCATCGAGCCAGCGTCCGGCCTCGTTGTACGACAGCGAGACGGTCACCGGCAGCGGCCGGCGCCCGTCTTCAGGCTGGGTCTCGTCCATGCGCCACAGCACGAACCAGCACGGCGCCGTGGAGCTCAGGTTCAGATAGTAGCCCTCGGCCTCGTCGCGGAACAGCTCGACGGGATAGCCCGGATAGAGCCAGCGCGCGCCCTGGTCGTCCTCGTGCAGGCAGTGCGGCTCGGCGCCGAATGCGCCGAGGTCGGGCACCACCGCTTCGAGTTCCCATTTCCAGGGCTGCCAGCGGCTGGCCAGCGCGACCTTGCGCATCACCACCGCCATCGTGACGGCGGGGCGGCTGCCGGCCGGCTCCGGGACCTCGGACTGCATCGGTTCCATGGTCAGGTGTTCTGCACGACGATGCTGGGGAACTTGCTGGTCATGTCGCGCGCCTTGTCGGCGACCTTGATCGCCACCTTGCGCGCGATGCCGCGATAGAGCTCGGCGATCGGGCTGTCCGGCTCGGCCACCACGGTGGGCCGGCCCGAATCGGCCTGCTGGCGGATCGACAGGTTCAGCGGCAGGCTGCCCAGCAGGTCGACGCCATACTGCTCGCACATGCGCTCGCCGCCGCCTTCGCCGAAGATGTGCTCGACGTGGCCGCAGTTCGGGCAGCAGTAGACCGCCATGTTCTCGACGATGCCCAGGATCGGGATGCCGACCTTCTCGAACATCTTCAGGCCCTTGCGCGCGTCCAGCAGCGCGATGTCCTGCGGGGTGGTGACGATCACCGCGCCGGTGACCGGCACCTTCTGCGACAGCGTCAGCTGGATGTCGCCGGTGCCCGGCGGCATGTCGACGATCAGGTAGTCCAGCTCGTGCCAGTTGGTCTGCCGCAACAGCTGCTCCAGCGCCGAAGTCACCATCGGACCGCGCCAGACCATCGGGTTGTCCTGCTCGATCAGGAAGCCGATCGAGTTGGCCTGCAGGCCGTGGCCTTCGAGCGGCTCCATGGTCTGGCCGTCGGCGGACTCGGGACGGCCGTCGATGCCCAGCATCATCGGCAGGCTCGGCCCGTAGATGTCGGCATCGAGCATGCCGACGCGCGCGCCCTCGGCGGCCAGCGCCAGCGCCAGGTTGACGGCGGTGGTCGACTTGCCGACGCCGCCCTTGCCCGAGGCGACCGCGATCACGTTCTTGACGCCGGGCAGCAGCTTGACCCCGCGCTGCACCGCATGGGCGACGATGTGCATGGTCACCGTCACGCTGACATTGGTGACGCCCGGCAGCGCGCGCAGCGCCGCGATCACCAGCTTGCGGATCGGATCGAGCTGGCTCTTGGCCGGATAGCCGAGTTCGACGTCGAGCGAGACATCGCCGCCATCGACACGGATATTGCGGGCGGAGCGCGTGCTCACCAGATCCTTGCCCGTGTTGGGATCGATCACGGTACGCAGGGCTTCGGTAACCTGGTCAACGGTAAGGCTCAAGACAATCTCCGCTACTTGATATGTGGGGGAAGGCGCGTACTGTATCAAAGAGTGGCCCCGCGGCCCGGCAATCGCCTGGAAGGCCTCGATTACCCCTGCGATGTACAAGGGATTACACGCGCTTACAACTTTCACAGCGTCGCGCTTGTGCACGGGGCGGCATCTCCCTATTGTAGTGCCCCGATACGTCGGCTCGCCCGGGATCCGGTCAGGGACTTCGGCCGAGCCTCAAAGCTGCCTGCAACGCCACTTGGTGCTTGCATTTTTTGGAGGCTGCTGGCGCAATTAGGCCAGTGCGTCACAATGCCTCGACCCGAGGCGCAGGCAGCCGCAGTGGAAGCACAACAATCGACAGAAGGAGAACGCATGAAACTCAAGCTCGTCAGCCTTTCGATCGTCGCCGCACTGGCCGCCGGCTGTGCGACCGAACAGGGTACGCACACCGCCGTGGGTACCGGCGCGGGCGCCGCCGTTGGCGCCGGCCTGGGCAACCTGATCGGCGGCAATACCAAGGGCACCGTGATCGGCGCCGCCGTCGGCGCGGCCGCGGGCGGTGCGCTGGGCTACAACTGGAATGCGATCCGGGGCAAGCTGAGCCGCGATACCGCGGGCACCGGCACCCAGATCACCGAGCAGCCGGACGGCTCGCTGAAGGTCAATATCCCGAGCCAGGTGACCTTCGATACCGACAGCGCCACCATCAAGCCGTCGTTCCGCTCGGTGCTGGACCAGGTCGCCCAGACGCTGAGCCAGCATCAGGATGTCAACGCCACGGTGATCGGCCATACCGACAGCACCGGCAACCCGACCTACAACATGCAGCTGTCCCAGCGCCGCGCCCAGAGCGTGGCCGGCTATCTCGGCGACCGCGGCGTCGCCCGCAACCGCCTGAGCGCCGAGGGCCGGGGCCAGTCCCAGCCCATTGCGGACAACGCCACCGAGGCCGGCCGGGCCCAAAATCGCCGGGTCGAAATTTTTTTGAAACCAATTCAAGGATGATGGAGTCATAGAAACAGGTACCGCTTGCCACCGTTGCTGGCTCGCGATGGGTGGCTGACCTCCCGGGCGGTACCTGATTTCTCCTCCTTTTCCGTTGTGGAAAGCTGCGCCGGCTCTGACCGGCGCTTTTTTTTTGGCTGCGCGGACCAGGCAAGCGCCGCCGCCGGTGGCCTCCAGCCCCGCTTGCTAGAATGGCGGTTTTCCGCGCCGGCGCCGCCCGCGCGGCGCAGCACCGAAATCCAACCGCTTCCCGACCGGCATTCCCCATGACAGCACGTCGCATCCTCGTCACATCTGCCCTGCCTTACGCCAACGGCCAGATCCATATCGGCCACCTGGTGGAATACATCCAGACCGATATCTGGGTCCGCTTCCAGCGCATGATGGGCAACGAGGTCTACTACGTGGGCGCCGACGATACGCACGGCACGCCGGTGATGCTGCGCGCGGAGAAGGAAGGCATCACGCCGAAGCAGCTGATCGACCGCGTCTGGAACGAGCACAAGCGCGACTTCGACAGCTTCCTGGTCTCGTTCGACAACTACTACAGCACCGACTCCGAGGAGAACCGGCTGCTGTGCGAGAAGATCTACCTGGCGCTGAAGGCCGAAGACCTGATCGCCGAGCGCGAGGTCGAGCAGTTCTACGACCCAGTCAAGAACATGTTCCTGCCGGACCGCTTCATCAAGGGCGAATGCCCGAAGTGCGGCGCCAAGGACCAGTACGGCGATTCCTGCGAGGTCTGCGGCACCACCTATGTGCCGACCGACCTGAAGAACCCGTACTCGGTGGTGTCGGGCGCGACGCCGGTGCGCAAGTCCTCGACCCACTACTTCTTCAAGCTGTCCGATCCGCGCTGCGAGAGCTTCCTGCGCGAGTGGGTGGCCGACCTGGCCCAGCCCGAGGCCAGCAACAAGATGCAGGAATGGCTGGGCAGCGACGGCGAGGCCTCCACGCTGTCGGACTGGGACATCTCGCGCGACGCGCCCTACTTCGGCTTCGAGATCCCGGGCGCGCCGGGCAAGTTCTTCTACGTCTGGCTGGACGCGCCGATCGGCTATTACGCCAGCTTCAAGAACCTGTGCGAACGCAAGGGCATCGACTTCGACGCCTGGGTCGGCCCGCATTCGACCGCCGAGCAATACCACTTCATCGGCAAGGACATCCTGTACTTCCACACGCTGTTCTGGCCGGCGATGCTGCGCTTCTCGGGCTACCGGACGCCGACCAATGTGTTCGCGCACGGCTTCCTGACCGTCGACGGCGCCAAGATGAGCAAGTCGCGCGGCACCTTCATCACCGCGCAGAGCTATATCGACACCGGCATGAATCCGGAATGGCTGCGCTACTACTTCGCCGCCAAGCTGAACGCCAGCATGGAAGACCTGGACCTGAACCTGGACGACTTTGTCTCGCGGGTCAACAGCGATCTGATCGGCAAGTACGTCAACATCGCCAGCCGGGCCGCGGGCTTCCTGGTCAAGCGCTTCGACGGCCGCGTCGACGACGCCGCGCTGTCCCATCCGCTGCTCGAGCAGCTGCGCCAGGCCGCGCCGCAGATCGCGCAGCTGTACGAGGGGCGCGAATACAGCAAGGCGCTGCGCCTGGTGATGGAGCTGACCGACGCGGTCAACGCCTTCGTCGATGCCGAGAAGCCGTGGGAGCTGGCCAAGGACGAGGCCAAGCGGGCCGCCCTGCACGCGGCCTGCTCGGTATCGCTGGAAGCGTTCCGGCTGCTGACCGTCTACCTGAAACCGGTGGTGCCGAACGTCGCGGCCGGCGTCGAGGCCTTCCTCAATATCGAGCCGCTGGACTGGCGCGCGATCGACCGCCAGCTGAGCAGCGCCAGCCCGATCAAGCCGTACTCGCACCTGATGACCCGGGTCGACGGCAAGCAGATCGAGGCGCTGCTGGCGGCCAACCGCGACTCGCTGCAGGCCGCCCCCGCGGCCGGTGCCGGTGCAACGGAGGCGGGCAATGCCGCGCCGGCAGGCATCGAGCCGATCGCCGACACCATCACGATCGACGACTTCGCCAAGGTCGACCTGCGCGTGGCGCGCATCGTCGAATGCCGCAAGGTCGAGGGCTCGAACAAGCTGCTGCAGCTGACGCTGGACCTGGGCGAAGGCAATACCCGCAACGTGTTCTCGGGTATCCAGTCGGCCTACCAGCCCGAACAGCTGGTCGGCAAGCTGACCGTGGTGGTCGCCAACCTGGCGCCGCGCAAGATGAAGTTCGGCCTGTCCGAAGGCATGGTGCTGGCCGCGTCGGCGGCCGACGAGAAGGCGGCGCCGGGCCTCTACATCCTCGAACCGCACGCGGGCGCGGTGCCCGGCATGCGGATTCGCTGAGCAGAAGCGCATCGAGCTGCCGTCCCCGCGCAGGCGGGGACCCAGTGTCTGACCAGGCGCTCGTCGAAAGCCGCTGGGCCCCCGCCTGCGCGGGGGCGACAGACCTGGTTCAGCCGCCCTGCACCTTCGACGGGTCGTCGCTGCGCGACGTATGCGTGACGAGCCCGTCCGTGCCGAAGTGCACGTTGAAGAAGGCCTTGTCCTGCGAGGTCTCCCACCAGCGGTAGCCCCACACGGTCTCCTGCTTCAGGCGGAAGGCTTCGATCTTCGTCGGCTTGCCCAGCATGCGGCGTACGCTGTCCTGGCTCATGCCGGCGCGCACGCGCTGGAAGTTCTCCGCGGTCAGCACCTGCTCGATCGCGCCGACCTTGCCATCGGCGCCGATCGTCACCATCCAGGTGGTCGCGCCCTCGGGCCCGCGCGGATACTCGAGGCGGCGCGCGCCGTTCTCCTCTTCCCACACGATCTCGGGCTTGCCGGCCTGGCGGCGCACGTCGTCCTCGCTGGAGACGCCGGGCTCGATCCCCTTGAACAGCTGGCTGTCGGGCTGGATCGTTTGCCAGGCCGAGCGCGCGGCGTCGCCCGCCTTGTTCAGCGCTTCATCGACCTTGCGCTGGTCGCAGCCGAACAGCGCCAGCACCGAAGCGATCAACCCCATCGCCGCGACCCCGCGCGCGGACCGGCGCCCCCCGCCGGCACCATTGCCGCCGTCATCGCTTGATGGCCTCGGTGGGCCCTGCCGGTGGCGCGGGTGGCGTGGGCGGATTGTCGGCGTCCCCGCCGGTGCTTCCGGTGCTTGCATCCTGCTCTCTCCTGGCGCCCTCGCGCCGTGTTGTCGATCCTGAAAACAGCTGGCTCCAGCTGTCGAAGCGGCGATTGAACAGCAGCGACAGCCCGTTGATCGAGCCGCCGCGGGCGATCAGCGACCAGCGCCGCGAGAAGGCCCAGGTCAGTTTGGCGACGTTGGCCGCCGAGGTCAGGCTCTGCTCGTAGCCGACCGAGATCTTCTCGCTGACGGCCTTGCCGACGCTGACCACCTGCTGGTCGCTGAGGCCCGCCGTGCTCGGGCCGATCGAGAACTCGTCGATGCCGAATCGCTGCACGATGCCCTTGCCCGCCTTCGAGCCGAGCATGCCGAGCGCCGCGCCACCCAGCGCGCCGCCGCTCAACTGCTGTTGCTGCCCCGCCGCCGCGCTTTCGGCGCCGTAACCGAACATCAGCCATGACAGCTTGTCCTCGTCTGGAACATTGGGCTCGGAGACCAGCCGCACGCGCGGCAACCGTACCGTGCCGGTGACCTCGATCCCCGCCTCGACTTCCTGGTTCAGCCGCATCGCGCGGATATTCAGGTTCGGATTGCCGACCGGGCCGTTGAAATTGACGATGCCGCGCGTGATCTGCAGCCGGCGGCCGAAGGCCTCGTAGGTGCCGTCGACCACCCGCACGGTGCCGGTGACGCGCAGCGGCGTCAAGGGCTCGCTGTTGACGCCCAGGCGGCCGGCCAGCAGCAAATCCGCACCCGCGCCGCGGAAGCGGAAGCGGTCGCCGAGGTCGACCGACAGGTCGATCACCGGGGCGAAGCGGCTGGTCGGCTGCGACTCCGGCACCGCCGGCGTGGCGGCGGTACGC
The DNA here is from genome assembly GCF_000307735.3 of Cupriavidus sp. HPC(L). Lineage (NCBI taxonomy): Bacteria > Pseudomonadati > Pseudomonadota > Betaproteobacteria > Burkholderiales > Burkholderiaceae > Cupriavidus > Cupriavidus sp. HPC(L). Next base: position 6,780 of record NZ_AMPR02000115.1, read on the forward strand.
ACGTCGCGCTCGGCGCGCCGGTCGGACTTGCGCACGATCACCACGTCGTCGCCGAGCACCGGCGCGCCGGCCTTGGGCAGGTCGAACAGCCCGCGGTCGACGCGGAACTTGCCACGGATCACGAACTGCCGGTTCTCGTTGGCCATATCGGCATTGCCCGACACCACCAGCGTGCGCTCCGGGCTGGCGAACAGTTCGAGCCGCTCGGCCACGATGCGCGCGCGCAGCGTGGGGTCCGCCTCGCCGAGCCGCACGTTGCCGCTGGCGGTCAGCGTGCCGTCGCCGCCGCGGAACACCACCTGCCGCAGTTCGATCACGTTGCGGTCGAGCACGATGCGGACGATGCCGTCGGTCAGCCGGATGCCCAGGTCGTACAGCGTGACGCCCAGGTCGTCGCCGTTGACGGTGCCGGTCAGCACCGGCGCACCAACCGTGCCGGCCAGCTGCATCGCCGCCGCCAGCCGGCCCTCGAACGCGTACTGTGGACCGGTCAGCGCCTCCAGCGCCTTGAGCCGCGGCACGTCGAAGGCGACCTGGCCGCCCAGCGCCGAGGCCGGCGTCACCGTCAGCACGCCCTGCTCCGGCATCAGCCCCGCGAACGCATCGACCTTGGCGTTGCCCAGGCGCGACGACACCACGTTGCCGCGCAGCTGCAGGCGGTTGCCGGCGGCGTCGGCGCGCAGCACGGTCTGGCCCAGTCCCAGCGTGGTGTAGCCGCGGCCCGCGTTGACCGACAGGTCGCCGCTGCGGCGGCGCAGCTCGGCAAAGCCCGACGCGGTTTCTGCCAGATTCAGGTTCCATTCGCCATCGAGCACCAGGTCCGATCGCAGCGGCGGCGCGTCGCCGGTGAAGACCTCGGCCAGTTCCAGCAGATGGCCGACGTGCAGGCCGCTGAGCTGGCCCTTCGAGCGGATGCGGCCGCGGTCCCAATCGAGGCTGTCCAGCACGAGGGTCGAGCGCTCCAGCTGCAGCCGGGTAGCGCCCAGCGTCAGCCGCTGCGCGCCGGCGCTGACGGCCACCGGCGTCAGCAGCCGCAGTCCGACGGTGCTGCGCTCCTCGAGCGTGCTGACCGTGCCGGTCCAGGTGCCGTTCTTCCAGCTGCCCTGCCCCGCCGCCTGCAGTTGCAGCGGCCGGCGCCGAACGCGGCCCTCGCCCTGGACACTGAAGCTGTGCCTGGCCTGCGTGCCGTCCAGGCTCGCCTGCAGCGTGCCGATCGTCAGTTGCGGGCCGCGATAGCCGCGCGCATCGAGCCGAAGTCGCAGCGGCCCGTCGATGCCGCCGCGCAGATCGGCGTTGCCGCTGGCGCTGTCGACCCGATGCGGGCCCATCGACAGCGCGCGCGCCTCGTAGGTCGCGGTGACCTCGGGCCGTTGCCAGGTACCGCTGACCTGGCCATCGAGCTTGAGCGTGCCGCCCACGCCGAACTTCAGGCGGTCGAGCTGCGGCGCGTCGACGGCCACCGTCATGCGGTCGCCGCGCGCGCCGAAGCTGCCGCGCAGGTCGGCGCGGTTGCCGGCCATCGACAGCGTCGCCTCGCTCGGCAGCAGCCGCTGGCCGGCCAGCCGGATCTTGCCGCCGCCGGTCATCGGCAGCCCGGCGTATTCGCTGTCGCCGATCGAGAAATCCGCCGCCACGCGCGGCTCGCCGGCCAGCGTGCCGGAGGCGTCGAAGTTCGCGTTGATGCGGCCCTTGGCGACGCTGGCCAGCCGCGCCGGGTCCAGATCGGTGATCCGGCCCTTGAAGCTGAACGGCTGCTGCTCCTTCAGTCCGAGCCTGCCCTCGGCGTGCACGCTGCCCTGCGCGACGCCCAGGCGCAGCGCGGCCAACGTGATCGCGTCGGCGTCGATGCGCGCGTCGGCGAACAGCTTGAGCTCGCCGCCGCCCAGGTCCAGCGCCACGCTCTGGCGGCCGGGCTCGAGCCGCACGATCACCGGGCCGGACAGCCGCGCGCTGCGCAGCTTGCCGTGCAGCGCATGCGGGTCGAGCCGGCGCACGTCCAGGTCGAAGCCGCCGCGGCCGTCGCGCAGCGAACCGCTGCCGGCGATCTCGCCATTGCCCGCCAACGCCACGTGCAGGTCGCGGACATGCTGCGCCGCCT
>NZ_AMPR02000114.1:0-8893 GCF_000307735.3 Cupriavidus sp. HPC(L)
GGCGCCCCGGCCAGCGCCACGCGCGACGCCCAGGGCCGGCTCGAGACGCTGTCGCAGAACGGCTGGACCGTGCGCTACGCTGCCTGGCAGGCCGCGCCGGATGGCGCGCAAACGCTGCCGCGCCGGATCGACCTGGCGCGCGATGGCGCCGGTGGACCGATGTCGGTCAAGCTGGTGATCGACGCCCCTGCTTCGCACTGATCGCGCTCCGATCGCACGCTGCACGTACCCGTCGCTCGATCCTCGCTCCGCTCCATCCCAGTCCGATGTCAGCCTCCCTGCCTCCCGCGCAACTGCGCGACTGTCCCGCGCCGGCCAAGCTGAACCTGTTCCTGCATGTGACCGGCCGACGTCCCGACGGCTATCACATGCTGCAGACCGTGTTCCAGCTGATCGACTGGAGCGACACGCTGCATTTCGAACGCCGCGACGACGGCGCGGTCGTTCGTGTGACGGACGTCCCCGGCGTGCCGGCGGACGGTGATCTGGTGGTGCGCGCGGCGAAGGCGCTGCAGGCGGCCACGGGAACCCGCTACGGCGTCGAGATCGCGCTCGACAAGTTGCTGCCCATGGGCGGCGGCATCGGTGGCGGCTCCTCCGACGCCGCCACCACGCTGCTGGCGCTGAACCGGCTGTGGGGCCTGGGCTTGCGGCGCGAACAGTTGATGCGAATCGGTCTGAGCCTGGGCGCCGACGTGCCCTTCTTCGTGTTCGGCCAGAACGCCTTCGCCGAGGGAATCGGCGAGGAGTTGACCGCGGTCGATCTGCCGGACAGCTGGTTCGTGGTCATCCATCCACGCCAGCATGTGCCGACCGCAGCAATTTTTTCCGATGAACGCTTGACAAGGGATACGCCCATCTCCATAATTGCGGACTTCGCTGCTTGCACAAACAAATTCGGTTTCGGTCGCAACGACCTGGAAGCGATAGCGACAGCGAAGTTCGGCGAAGTTGCCCGAGCCCTTGTCTGGCTGAGACAGTTCAGCCCCGAGGCAAGGATGACCGGTTCCGGTGCCTGTGTGTTTGCACGCTATACTGACGCGCAAACTGCGCAACAGGTACTCGATCGGTTGCCATCCGAATGGGATGGCAGATGCGTGAGAAGTTTGTCGCGCCATCCGCTCGCAGCTTTCGCATAGCAAGTTTTCGTTCGGCGTTGTGGCTGTCGGCGCAACGAAGAACGGTCCCGGTTGTGTAGGGGAGTCGCCAAGTCGGTTAAGGCACCGGATTTTGATTCCGGCATTCGAGGGTTCGAATCCTTCCTCCCCTGCCATTACATTCCTCGCAGATCCGCAGAATCTGTCGCCGGCAGCGCCGGCGACCATCCCCCAGCAGCAAGACAGGTGCCCCTCATGAGTAGCGACGGCTTGATGGTATTCACCGGCAACGCCAACCCCAAACTCGCGGAGGCTGTCGTGCAGCACCTCGGCATCCCGCTGGGCAAGGCGCTGGTGGGCCGATTCTCCGATGGCGAAGTCCAGGTCGAAATCCAGGAAAATGTCCGCGGCAAGCACGTCATCGTGCTGCAGTCCACCTGCCAGCCGACCAATGACAACCTGATGGAACTGATGGTGATGGTCGACGCGCTCAAGCGCGCCTCGGCACGCAGCATCACCGCCGCCATGCCCTACTTCGGCTATGCCCGCCAGGACCGCCGCCCGCGCTCGGCGCGCGTCGCGATCTCGGCCAAGGTGGTTGCCAACATGCTGGAAGTCGCCGGTGTCGACCGCGTGCTGACGATGGACCTGCACGCCGACCAGATCCAGGGCTTCTTCGATATCCCGGTCGACAACATCTACGCCTCGCCGGTGCTGCTGGGCGATCTGCGCGAAAAGAACTACGGCGACCTGCTGGTCGTCTCGCCCGACGTGGGCGGCGTGGTGCGCGCCCGCGCGCTGGCCAAGCAGCTGAACTGCGACCTGGCCATCATCGACAAGCGCCGCCCCAAGGCCAATGTGGCCGAGGTGATGAACATCATCGGTGAAGTCGACGGCCGCAACTGCGTGATCATGGACGACATGATCGACACCGGCGGTACGCTGTGCAAGGCGGCCCAGGTGCTGAAGGAACGCGGCGCGCAGAAGGTGTTCGCCTACTGTACCCACCCGGTGCTGTCCGGCGGCGCGGCCGCCCGCATCGCCGACTCGGCGCTGGACGAAGTGGTCGTCTGCGACACCATTCCGCTGCGCGACGACGCACGCCAGACCGGCAAGATCCGCCAGCTGTCGACCGCCTCGCTGCTGGCCGAGACGTTCACCCGGATCGTCAAGGGCGACTCGATCATGTCGCTGTTCGCCGATTCCTGAACTTCCTGTTAGAATTCAAGGCTTTGTCGCGTCCGCCGGCTTGTTCGCAAGCGGCGATGCGGCGCAGAGGCGCCCGGTCACCGTACCTGGCGCCGATTCATCGGGCTGTCTGGTCGCGGGCAGCCCTCTTACTTTTTGGAGTCCACCATGAAAGTCATCGCTTTCGAGCGTAGCGTACAGGGTACGGGTGCGAGCCGCCGCCTGCGCAATGCCGGCAAGACCCCCGGCATCATCTACGGCGGCACCGCCGAACCGAAGATGATCGAGCTCGATCACAACGCGCTGTTCCACGCGCTGAAGAAGGAAGCCTTCCACTCGTCGATCCTCGACCTGGAAGTGGGCGGCACGACCGAGAAGGCACTGCTGCGCGCCTTCCAGATGCACCCGTTCAAGCCGCTGGTGCTGCACGTCGATTTCCAGCGCGTGTCGGCCACCGAGAAGATCCACGTCAAGGTGCCGCTGCACTTCATGAACCAGGAAACCGCTCCTGGCGTGAAGCTCGGCCACGGCATCATCAACCACATCCTGAATGAACTGGAAGTGTCGTGCCTGCCGGGCGACCTGCCGGAATTCATCGAGGTGGACATGGGCGCCGTCGAACTGGGCCAGACCGTTCACCTGTCGGACCTGAAGCTGCCGCAGGGCGTGACCCCGATCACGCACGGCGACGACAACCCCGCCGTGGCGACCGTCGCCCTGCCGGCCGGTGGTGTGTCGGAAGCCGCCAGCGAAGGCGAAGGCGAGACGCCGGCCGCCTGATCGGCGCCAGCCCTCGGCTGACCCGGCGGCCCTGTCTTTATCGACAGGCGCCGCCAGAAAGACCGCCGGTTCGTCCGGCGGTTTTTTTTCGCGTATGCTTCCCTGCTGCGCCGCGGCCCGCCGCCGTGCATGCCTGCCACCGAACCCGTTAGCACCATGATCAAGCTCATCGTCGGCCTCGGCAATCCCGGGGCGGAATACGAAGCCACCCGGCACAATGCCGGCTTCTGGCTGATCGACCAGCTGGCCCGCATGGCCGGCGCCACGCCGCGCGTGGAAGGCCGCTTCCATGGGCTGGCGGCGCGCGCGCGCCTGTGGGACCAGGATATCTGGCTGCTGAAGCCATCGACCTTCATGAACCGCTCCGGATTGGCGGTGGTGTCGCTGGCCCGCTTCTACAAGATCCTGCCCGACGAGATTCTGGTCGCGCATGACGAGATGGACCTGCCGGCCGGCGCGGTCAAGCTAAAGCGCGGCGGTGGCTCCGGCGGACACAACGGTTTGAAGGACATCTCCGCGCATCTGTCGACGCCGGAATATTGGCGGCTGCGCATCGGCGTGGGCCATCCCCGCAATGCCGGCGGCGCCGGCGATCGGGAAGAGGTCGTCAACTTCGTGCTCAAGCCCCCGCGCCGGGAAGAGCAACAGGCCATCGACGAGGCCATCGACCGCAGCGTGGCGCCGCTGTCGCTGCTGGCAAAAGGCGAAGCCGAACGCGCGATGATGCAGTTGCATTCGGCAAAATAATAGCTGGATGGTCGACCCTGCCGCCCGATAACCGTGGCGGGCCGACGCCCCGGCCGTCGAGCGGTTCAAACGACTAAGGCGACCGGTTCGGCTTCCGCGGCGAGCTTCGACTCGGCGCGACGCCGCAACCCTTTTTCAACGGCGCACCGGATACCATCGCCATCCACGAGATTGCGGATTTTGATCTTCAGTTCCTCGACGATGGGGCCTTTGACACTCGGATCGAAAGAGCAAAACCGCAGTGGCCAAAGATCCTCCCGAGTCAAACCGATCTGTTTCAAGGTGTGCTTGATCAGCCGTCGCGCGTTGGCATCGTGCCCGCCGTCCTTGTCTAGCATTCGGACCGCCTGATCGATGACATCGTCAAGCGATGGCAGCTCGTTGTCCTTCGGCCCGCCCTCTCCCGATGCAACAGCGTTATTGTTGCCCTTATCAATCGCCGCCTGGATGGATTTCGCGGAATTGCGATTCCGAATTCCGGCATAGAGGGTCCAACCGGCCAATGCCAGGCCGCCGATGATGCCGAACAGAATACCGCCGGTCGAGACTCCGCCTACCACCAGGAACAAGGCCAAAGAAATCGCGCCGACGGCCATCGCGGTGGCGCCATAGGTGATCCGCCATTTGCCCACGCGGATTTGGTTGTTGGCGTCGTCCTGAGCGCGAACTTCGTTGCGTTCGGCATGCGTGAGCAGAGACTCTGCCAGCCGACCCGCCTCCGCCAACTCGGCTTGCTGGCGCTCCTTCGCATCCTTGAGTCGCTCTTTGGCATCATTGATTGCCTTCAGCGCCCCGGTCGCCGCCGACAGCTTCTTCAGGCCGTCATGCCATCGCAACGCTCCCGCGACGATATGGAGGGCGCCACACCCGAGGCTGAATGCAAAGCCGCAGATGGCAGTCGCTGTGGCGTTGATCGGCACCGTCGCAAGGTGTAATAGCTCGCTAATCTTGAAGCTATCCCAAAGCAACGCCAAATTGCAGCCGACGCCACCGCCTTGCAGGATGCCATCACGCGTGAACATGACGGAGGAGTGCTTCAGAGTATCGGCAGCCTCGCGACGGTCTATTTGCGCCGTTTCAAACTTCAAATAGCCTGCCGCCAATTCCGACATTGACTCTTGGCGGGCAGGGACACCTTTACAAGACACCCCGGCAGGGATGCTGCTGCTCAACCGATGCACTGAGGGTATCGGCGACCCGTCGTCTATGGTCGGATCTTCGGCCCCGAGTTTCAGGCGTTTCTCTTCGTGAGCCGCTTCCTTTCGTCCCTGAATAAATCCGAAGAACTCCCTACGGTTCTCCTGGTTCCGGGTAAGCTGGGCATCAACGGACCGATGCCTGTGTACGTGCCTTCCGAACAAGACGGACGTTATGCCCATTTCTACAAGGGAGGCAACACCGCCTAAGGCGATCCCAACCTGCGAGACGGTATGCCGGGCTCCGTCAGCCACGAATCGGGTGGTGAGAAGCGGCGACGCTGGGTTCGTGCGGAAGAAGGTCGTGATTGCTTCTACAAATGCGCCAACTCGACACAAGGCAATGCCACTCCAACCGAAATACAAACCCGTATTGGCGAGCGCGACGTGCTTGTCATCCGGCAACACTGCCTGCCGTTCCGCTATCCGGCTTGCATCGGTAAGTAGGCTGCACGCTTTTCCCATGGATCGTCTCCTCCTTCCCTTGCCCCGTGCAATCGACGAGTCGACGCCAGAGGCTGGCATTCGGCATTTGTTTACTCCGCCTCAAAATACCTTTTTGGTTTAGCCGCCGCCTGCGGTCTCGAGCCACGGAGCAGAACTACGCGCGTACATGGCTCCGGCAATTTCCTTGTGCAGTCGGTCGCTCCTTGCACGATCCACGGCGTAACGCGACGTAGCCATGTATCGCAACTGGCGCCGCTCATTGATCTCCTTCTCCTCCGGCAGATATACGGGGATTGCAGATTTCTTGATCGCAGCATATGTGGGAAATCCCTTGAACCGCTCCTGCATCATTGCTACGGCAGGGAATCCATGCTCGAATTTTTTGCCGTGTTTTTCCCAGCGGTATTGAATGTCGATAGCAGTATTGGCCAAACCCAGTACGGCCGGCGAATTGATGGGCGTCGAAGGTGGTAGCAACTGCAGTATTCGCTTCCATCTCGCCTCATCCCATGACCTTGTATCGCCACCTAAACGCTGTGCCTGCGCGATGGCTCCGATCAGCGGCTCGGCAAACTTCGCAGTGGCGGTGTTGAGAAGTAGCGGCGTCGCAAGCCGAAGCAGCGTGTCGTGAAATTCGGGCTTGACACCGCCGTAGACCGTGCGGCGGGCGAATTCGGACAGCACTGTAATGGCCCAATATGGAGAACGCGCCATGGCATGTTGGAACACTTCATGTAGAACCTCCAGCTTCGCCTTGTTGGTCAGGTTATCGAACAACGGCCACAACTCATGGAACACACGCTCCGGAATACGTGGGTGCATCCTGCCCAGTCGCTTGACCATCTCCACAAATACCGCTTTGGCACGCCAACTGATCCAGCGGTCCCCTGTCAAAAGATTGAGCCATAGCGTTACCTCCCTCATGCATGACGACTGCGACCTAAAATCCAGGCTCTTTTTCGACGCAATCAAATCGCGAAACAACTGGAATTCTGGCCAATAAGGTTTGAGCTGCCGATAAAGGAGCCGGCATGTCATGGCGAGCGTTGCCCGTTCAAAGGGGTCGGCGAGGTAAGCGAGAATCTTGTCGGTTGCCACCTTCGGCAAAGCGGCGATGTGTTTGTTTTCCGCTTCCGGGGTGCGCCGCGGAGCCTCCGTTCGGGAAAAAACCTTGGCTATGCCTGCGATGACGCCTTGCGGATTGTTGCGCAAGGCAATTGTCGACCCATCCACGCCAAGTCGGCCCTCGGACCGGCCGAACGACGTCATTTCATAGGTGCTGGTACCCGGCAACGCCGGGCTTGGATAACCCTCGGTGCAGATTTGCGGCATGGCGCTCTCCCGAGCTGTAGGAATGCCGTGCACAGTCGCATGTTGGCGATGGCTGCCGCTTAACAAATGCGCGGGATCTGACGACTTTTGGTTGCATTCGGTCCCGGCGGTGTTGCATTGTGCGCGGTCGATAACGGACCGGCGTAAAAAAACCCCGCCATGGTCTTTGGCGGGGTTCTATTGCGGCGCCCGGTATGCAGCCGGCGCCTGGCCTAGTCGCGCACGCTGTGTCAGGCGGCGTGCTTGGCGGCCGTCAGCAGGCGGTAGCGCTGCATCAGCACTTCCTGTGTCTCGACCCGGTTCGGATCGTGGGGGATGCAAGCGACGGGGCACACCTGCTGGCATTGCGGCTCGTCAAAATGGCCGACGCACTCGGTGCATTTGTTGGGGTCGATTTCGTAGATCTCGGGCCCCATCGAAATTGCTTCGTTCGGGCACTCGGGCTCACAAACGTCGCAATTGATGCAATCGTCGGTGATCATCAGCGCCATGATATTTCCTTCTGCAGTCCGGCCATCGCCGCGCCAACTGTGCGCGGTGCGCCGCTGGAGCCGCCCGCGCCCGACTGGCCGCGTCCTGACGGTTCCGAACCCCGTATTCTAGGCGTTTTCGGGCCGGCCCGCCGGGCCGGCGCGGCTTGTAGCGGCAGCCGATCGAGGACTCAGTCGCCCTTGCCGATCTTTTCCTTGAGCCAGCGCTCGACCGAAGGGAACACGAACTTGCTGACGTCGCCTCCCAGCACCGCGATCTCGCGCACGAAGGTGCCGGAGATGAACTGGTATTGATCGGACGGGGTCAGGAACATCGTTTCGACGTCCGGCAGCAGATAGCGGTTCATGCCAGCCATCTGGAACTCGTACTCGAAGTCCGACACGGCGCGCAGGCCACGCACGATGACGCGCGCATTGTTCTTGCGCACGAAATCCTTCAGCAGGCCGGAAAAGCCGTCGACGCGCACATTCGGATAGTGGCCCAGCACTTCCTTGGCGATGCCGATGCGCTCCTCCAGCGAAAAGAAGGGGCGCTTGTTGGGGCTATGGGCGACTCCGACCACCAGCTCATCGAAGATATTGGACGCCCTGCGCACCAGATCCTCGTGTCCCCGGGTCAATGGATCGAACGTGCCGGGATAGACCGCGACGACCATGCTTCCTCCTTGTTCTGCCCGCTGCCGTGAACCGGCAAGCCGCACCGGCACCGGCTTTGCAGCCGGCTTGCGCCGATGCCGCCAGGCGAGCGTTGGCGACAGCGGCGTAGTGTACCCCTAAATGCGCGGCTTGAAAGCCGCCGAGCCGAGCGGGCGGGAGCGCCTTGGGCGATCATCGCGCACTGGCGCGCGAAGCGCCAGCGCCGGGATTCAGTCGGCCGCGCCGCGATGGCGCAGCAGGTGGAAATGCACGGCGCCGGCACGCGCGTGGCGCACGATTTCCAGCGAGGCGGGCACCGGCGCATCGGCGCCGTTCAAGGGGCTTTCCGATTCGACATAGACCAGCCCCGCCGCGTGGGTCAGCCGCTCGGCATGGGCCAGCGCCGGGCCGATCCAGTCTTCGGCGAACGGCGGGTCGAGAAAAACCACGTCGAAACTGGCGGCCGGCATCTGTGCCGCGATGGCGAAGGCATCACCCTGGACGATCTGGATCTGCTCGGCGCCTAGGCGGCTCTGGTTGTCACGCAGTTGCCGAGCCACGCGAGGATTGGCCTCGACCATCGTCACATGGGCGGCGCCGCGCGAGGCGGCCTCGAAGCCGAGCGCGCCGGAGCCGGCGAACAGGTCCAGGCAGCGCTGGCCGGTCAGGTCCTGGCCGAGCCAGTTGAACAGCGTTTCCCGCACGCGGTCCGGCGTGGGCCGCAGCCCCTCGGCATCGAGCACCGGTAGCGGCGTGCGCTTCCAGCGGCCCCCGATGATGCGCACCTGCGCGGGAGCCTGGCGGGGGGAGAACGAAGGGACGCGCCCACGGGGCGCGGTCTGGGAGCGCCCGCCGGCGGCGGGCTGCGGAGAGGGGGAACGCGGACTCATTCCGTGATTGTAGAGCCTGCCGCGTCGTTGCCTGGCGCCGGCGCGCAGGCCGCGTCGGGTCGCTATGCGCGGGAGCGCACTGAGCGGCG
>NZ_AMPR02000113.1:0-40308 GCF_000307735.3 Cupriavidus sp. HPC(L)
TCCACCGATTCCCGGTGCGATCGATGGCCGCGACGACGATGCTGCGCCCGGCTCGCCGCTGCGTGACGCGATGATGGCCGACCTGGCGGGCCGGCTCGGCGTGCTGCGAAACCGGCTGACCTCGCTGCTGGCTTCGCTCGCCGCGCTGGATCTGAACGACCCCGCCGCGGTGACATGGTCGCTGCAACAATGCCGCGCCTGGGGCGCCGTGCAGGCCGACGACGCCGAGCCGCTGGCCCAGGCGCTCGCCCGCCTGCAGGCACGGCTGACGGCTATGCCGGAAAGCGGCGCCGATGGTGCGGGCGGCCTGCGCGGGCTGCGGCAATCGATCCGTGCCCTGGTTGGCCATCCTCGCCTGCCGGTGCTGCCGCTGGTGCCGTCGCTGGCCGTGGGCCCGTTGCGCGCGGCAATGCGCGACGACGAAGGACGCCCGCGCACCGATCGGGATTGGCTCGAGATCGTCGCCGCCGTGCGCCCGCGTCTGGCGAGCCTCGAAGCCTGGCAGCTCGATCCCGCGACGCAGCCCTGGGGCGCCGCCGTACGGACTGGCGATGGCTCGGGCAATCCGTGGAGCCCGGCGGGACCGGTGGTGGTCGCGTATGGACCCGACCCGGCCGCGCTGGCCGGCAGCCTGGCCCGGGTCGCGATCGCCGGGCTGGACGCCTGGCAGGACGCGATCCCTTCGGCCCGGCACACGACCAGCGCGGCCTTTGGCTTCAACGGTCCGAAGTCGCGCGCGCCGCAGGCGGTGCTGCTGGCGGTGCCGCCGGACCCCAACCAACGGCTGAACGACGCGGAACTGGTGGCGCTGGTGCTGGAGACGCGGCAGCTGGCGCGCGCCCGCGCCTGCCGTCCGCGGCCGGGCAGCCGGATCGCGACACCGGCTGCGCTGTCCTCCCTGCCGGACATGTTCTGGAGCCATTGGACCTGAGGCCGCCCACCGGCCTGCGACGCCCGCCGATGGCCCCCACCGATCGAGACCGCCATGTCCCTGCATTTCCGCCTCGAACCGCTGAGCCCGCCGACCGACTTCCATCGCGGCCTGCGAGCGCGCGTCGCCGATCCCGTCTGGTTCTTGACGCGGCAATGGCAGCTCGGCGAACTGCAGGGCGAAGACGTGTCGAGCCCGGTCTCGGTGGCGGTCAGCGTCACGCATGAGCCGTTGCGCTATGCGCCGCGCCGCCCCGATCTCGATCCGGCGCGCATACCGGCCGAAGCGCTGGTCGAGGCCGAGCCCGGAGACTGGTGGACCATCGGCCGGCGCATCCGCCTGGGGCGTGCCGCCGCGCCGCTGTTGCCTGCGCTGCCGCCGCAGCGCCTGCAGAGCTTGCGCCTCGGTCCGCTGCCCGCGCCCTACGAAGCGCTGTCGGAAGAACTGGACGGGCGCGCGATCTTCACCGCGGGACTGCTCGCCGGCCATGCGTTGTGGAACGAGGTGCCATCGCCACCGGCCGACAACTGGTCGTCGCGGCGGCTGACGCACGATGCGCGCTTCAGTGCAGGGACGCGCGCGCTGGAGATTCGCGACCACGATGGCGGCGACGTGGACTGGTACTCCGCCGACGCGGGCGGAACGGTGCTGCGCGCGGACGCCGGCGCGGCCGCGCCGCTGCCTTCATCGCGGCAACTGCTGGTCAGCCGGCTGTCCTACCCGGGCGCGCCGCATCCGCGCTGGTGGCAGATCGAGGACCAGGCCGTGGACCTGGGCGCCTTCTCGCCGGACCGCGCGCATCTGGGCACCGCGCTGCTGCTCGATGTGGCGCTGGCCCATGCCGACGACTGGTTCTGGTTCCCGGTGCCCGAGCCACCGCCGGCGACGAACGGCAAACGACCGCCTTCGTCCGGCATGCTGGTGACGCTGCGCGAGACCGTGGTGCACGACAGCTTTGGCGATATCTGGACGCTGGCGCCGCCGCCGGTGGACGGGCAACACGCTTGGTCGCTGTTTCGCACCACCGGCATGGAAGCGGGCTCGCTGCTGATCTGGCCGGTCGCGGTCGCGCCGCATGCGGGCCCGTGGCTGGACGACGTGTCGCTCGGCATCGACGAGGACGCGAACGTGGCATGGGCGGTGGAACTGCGCGCCGATGGCCGCGTGCTGCTGGCCGACGATACCAGCGAGGCCGCCGCGCGCGAGACCACGCGCACCGGTACGCGGCAGTTCCGCTATCTGCCGATGACGACCCTGCCCGCGCACTGGCATCCGTATCGGCGTACCGGCCCCGACGGCATCCATGGCGACTGGCAACAGGGACTGGTGGCGGATCTCGGCGGCGTGCTGCCGCGCGTGCGGGCGGGTCCGGCATCGCGGCTGATCGGCGGACCGTCGGGGCCCGGCTTCGGGCGCGGCCACGAGATCGCTGCCGAGGCGATTGCCAGCAGCGGCGCATCGTTGCGCCGCCGTGCCCGCCTGGCGCGCGATACCGAGGGCCGCCCGGTGCTGTGGGTCGAGCGCAGCCGCACGCCGCTGGCCGGACCGCCGGTCTCGCATCTGCGCTTCGACGTGATGGCGGAGGATGAGGTGCCCCCGGGAGACGGCGATGGCTGAGGCCTATGTCGACGTGAAGCTGTTCGACGGCTTCGTACTGCCGTACGAGAGCGGCGCCGAGCAGTATCTGGGCGAGCTCAAGCCGTGGTGGGACGAGCTTGCCGCGAGTTATCCCGGGCTGCGGCTCGATCCGGGCTTTCCCGTCGAGCAGATTGGCTTGCTGGCCCATATGGTCGATGCCGGGCGGATGCTGGGCGGCGAGCCGCCCGATCCGTTCGCCTGGTTCGAGGTGCCATGCGAAGCGGCGCAGCTGGAGGCGCTGGTGGGTTTGCTGTATGCCCTGCCCTTCGTCGAATGGGCCGAGCCGCGGATACCGAACTATCCCGCCGCACGCGTCGCTTATGGGACCAACGAGGATGCGCTGGCTTCGAAGCAGCTGCGCGCGGCACCGGTCGGCATCGACGCATGCTATGCGTGGCGCGTGCCCGGTGGCGCGGGACGCGGCATCCCGCTTGCCGATGTGGAGCATGGCTGGAATCTGCAGCATATCGATCTGGCCAGCGTACCCATCACGCCGTTCTCGATGTTTGGTGCCCCTAACCAGCAAGACATCGACCATGGCACGTCCGCCCTCGGCATCGTGGTCGCAGGCGACAACGGCGGCGGCATCGTCGGTATCGCCCCGCAGGCGCATGCGCATGTCGTGACATCGATGCGGCAGGACGGACAACATCGGCTGGATGCCGCCATTGCGGTCGCCGGCGATGCAGTGCGGCCCGGCGGCGTCGTGCTGATCGAACTGGGCAGCGCGCGCCCCTGGGCCGGCGATAACGAACCCGGGCTGCCCGTCGAGCTGTCGAGGAAAGTCCAGACCACACTCCAGCTGCTGGGATTCTTTGGCATCACGGTGATCGAGCCCGCGGGAAATACCGGAGAGAACCTGGACATTCATCACGAATGCAACCACTTCCATCCCGCCCATCCCGGTTTCCGCGATTCGCTCGCGATCATGGTTGGCGGTGCCACACAGGATCCACCCGTCGCGGGGGTGCATCAGCCATGGCAACGCGGTTCGACGTTCGGCACGCGCGTGGACTGCTTCGCCGCGTTCGCGGGCGTGCGCGCCCCGTACGATCATGCCCCCTATCCCTATCGCGAATTCGGCGGCACGTCCGCAGCCTCCGCGGTGATCGCCGGCGTGGTTTGCGCGATTCAAGGCATGCAGGCCGCCAGGGATGGACAGTGCCTCTCCCCTACTTCCATTCGCGATCTGCTTCGCAACCCTTCCCTTTGCACGCCGGCCGCGTCCGACCCGCCTGGCAATATCGGCGGCATGCCGGACCTGCGCAAGATTGCCGTACATATGGGCTGGCCGCGCATTCTGCCCGCGCCGGCCGCCGCGGCCATCGCCGGCGACAGCGCGCTGCTGGTGGGGCTTGGCGCCGACGACCGCCTCAGCCTGCGGATCTGGTCGCGCTTGTTCGGCCCGGGGCCCGAACTGCCCCAGCCGGACAGCAAGCCGTTCGACCTGTCCGATTGTCAGCCTGCTCTGTTGGTCTCGCTCGAGACCGCGCCGCTGCTGCGTACGGTATTCGAGGTCCTGATCACCGGCGTCGACGGGTCCTTGCGGTACTACTACTGGGACACGCTTGGCAATACCGGCGATATCGCCAGGGAGCGGACAGAACTCGGCAGCCTCGCCCCCGGCTACGACGTGGCGGCTTGCCATCCGTTGTACGAGCTGACGACGGTGGCGGCGATCCAGATGAGCGGCCAGTTGGTGGCGGTGGAGTACGACGCGACCGTCATGGGCAATCACGACTTCTCCGACGCGGTGCAACTCGATTCGTTCAGCACCTACCGCCGTACCCCCGGTCCCGTGATGCTGTCGCGCAAGCCGCGCACCGTCGATGTCGTCGCCATCGACGACGGCGGCGCGCTGCGCTGGGTTTCCGGCATCGTTCCCGATGGCGGCACCACGACGTTCTGGCGCGAGTCGGTGGCGGCGCAGTGCGATGTGCCGATGGAACCGGGTGTCAAACCCGGCATCGTCGGCACGCTCGATGGCGTCGCCGTAGTGGCCGTCGGCAGCGACGGGCTGCTCTACTGCTGCGGCTTCGGTCTGCAGCCGCTGCTGTTCGAGACGCTGGTGCCGATCGGCCCGGCCCCGGCCTTCGCCGCGGAGGGCCATCTGGGCCTCGCGTTGCTGCACGACGATACGCTGGTGGTGGTTGCCGTCAGCGCCGACGGGCTGCTGCATGCCGCCTTCCGACCGCTGGTACCGGGCGGCGAATGGACGCCATGGCTGGCGATCGATCCTTACACGGCGGTCAGCCCTGCCGGCGGGGCCACCGTCATCACGCAGGGCGACACGGTGATGGTATTCGCCGTGCTGCCCGACGGCCGCGTCTGCCGCAGCGACTACGCGCCCGAGAGCGGCTGGTCGCCGATCATGGCGGGATGATCGACTGCGACCGCATCAGGGCCGGCGGCAGCTGACGTCACCCTCCTGGCAATCCGTCAGACGCTTCAGCTCGCCGGTGCGCCACTGCGTCAAGCGCGCCTGGCATAGCTGCACGGCAACGCCGCCAATCGAGCCGCCGGCCGTTCGCCCCGTTTCCAGCTCGCAGGCGCGGCGCTGGTATTCGAGAAAACTCTTCTGCGAAGCGTTCAACTGCTGCCGCTCCCTGGCGTTCAGCACCTTGGTCAGCTTGCGGTACTCCTGTGCATATTCCGCGTTGGCCGCATCGAACGTTTCCTGCGCGCAGGACTGCATCTGTACGGTGGTGACAGCCTGCTCCATGCAGTCCGCGGCATTGGCGAACTGGCATGCGCCGGCGAGAACCGCGAGTGCGGCCGCATGTTTGACGATCATCTCGATTGGCCTCCGAGTGGGTGCGGGATGGTGTGTGGGGTGGCTGCCGCATACGGTCGCGATTTTCGGTCGCGATTTTCGGTCGCCATTTACGGTCGCCACTTCGCCGACATTATTGCCGCAGACGAAGGGACGGTGCGCTTGCGCCGCCGCTGCGGCTGACGTATGGTTGCGCCTTCAGGGATAACCGAAGCACCGCCTCGAAACCCGCCGAACCCGGCCCGGCATGCAAGCCGTGGCCCCACGTACGACGGGAGGCGATCTTGGACAAGCGCGTCTATCTGCTGACGGCGACGGTATTCCTGGCGGGCATTGCCGAAAACATCTGCATCGGCATCCTGCCGTCCATTGCCGGGGATCTCGGCGTTTCCGTGGCATCCGCGGGACAACTGACCACCATCTTCTCGGCCGTCTTTGCGACCGTGGCCTTCCTCTCGTCGGCGCTGCTCGGGCGCGGCGATCGCAGGACGCTGCTGTTGATCGCGCTGGCCGTGTTCGCAACGAGCAATGCGATCGCCGCGGCGAGCCCCAACTACACTGCCCTCTTCGGCGCCCGCGTACTGATGGCCGGCAGCTGCGCGCTGGTGATCCAGTTGGCGGTCATGCTCGCCACCTCGCTCGCCGGTCCTCATCGGCAAGGCAGTGCCATCGGTATGGTGTTCGTCGGCATCAGCGGATCGCTGGTCCTCGGCGTACCGGCGGGCATGCTGCTCGATCAGTGGGCAGGCTGGCGCGCGGTGTTCGCCACGCTGGCGGCGCTATCGCTGCTGCCCGGCGCGCTGCTGTGGATGGCCATGCCGCCATCGCCGATGGAGCGGAGCACATCGCTGCGCGCCTATTGGCGCGAGCTCGCCGATCGGCAGGCACTGAGCGCCCAGCTGGTATCGGTGGCGATGATCGGCGGGCATTTCACGCTGTTCGCCTATCTGACGCCCTACCTGCAGGCAAACCTGAGCCGCGACCCCTCGGTACTGACGGCCGCCTACCTGCTGTTCGGCGTGGCCGGCGTCGTCGGTGCCTGGCTCGGAGGCTGGTGTTCGGACCGCCTCGGCAGCGCGCGCGCCTTGATCGCATGCCCCGCCGCGTTCAGCATCGCCATGGCGGCGCTGCCGCCCGCCGCGGCTTCGCCCTGGTTGCTGCTGCCGGCGATGGTCGTGTGGGGTGCGATCAGCTGGTCGATCTCGCCCATCGTGCAGAATTTCCTGGTGCAGACGGCCCCCGGCAACGCCGATATCCGCGTCGGTATCAATGTCGCGGCAATGCATGCCGGCGTGGCCGTGGGCGCCGCGGCAGGCGGCGTGATCGTCGACCGGGGCGAACTGCTGAATGCGCCGTGGGCGGGCAGCATGCTCGTGGCTCTGGCGTTCGGCTTTGCAGTGGCCGCCGTGCGGATCCGCTCCTCTGTGGGCCGCTCGTCCGCAGGCCGCGCGGCAGTGGGCTCCGGACAGGGTAAGTAGACGACATTGGCAAGGCGCAAGCCTTGTGAGTAGAAAACAGGAGAACGCAAGCATGAAGGATCGGGAACACCGTACGTTCGACCCTGCGGAGTATCTGGACTCCGATGAGGCGCTCGCCGCGTTTCTCGCGGATGCGCTCATGGATGCAGAACATCCCGAGCTATTCCCCGCAGCACTGGCCGCAGTCGTACACTCGCGCGGCAACGTTGCCCAGACGGCGCGGACGGCGGGCCTGTCGACCCCAGAGCTCTACAAGATTCTGGGCGCCGACAGCGATCCGAAACTCTCGACGTTGCGGGCCTTGCTCGATGTATTGGGCGTTGAACTGACGATCCGTCCGAAGCTCGCGCACTAAGCGGCGCGATCCGTGCGGACGGACCGCCTACGCCCTTATCGCGTCGTCCCCAGCGCGCCGCCGTATTGCGCGGCGCCCTGCTGCCGCGAGACCAGCCGCGCGGGCACCAGCAGCGTCAGCACCGCACCGGCGACCAGGCAGCCGGCCAGCAGATACATGCCGGCATTGGTGCTCTGCGTCAGATCCTTCAGCCAGCCCACGGCATAGGGACTGATAAAGCCGGCCAGATTGCCCAGCGAATTGATCATCGCGATGCCGGCAGCCGCGCCGGTGCCGGCCAGGAAAGCGGTCGGCAGGCTCCAGAACAGCGGCAGCGTGGTCATGATGCCGATCGTCGCCAGCGTCAGGCCAACCATCGCCAGCACCGTGCGGTCGTGCCACAGCACCGACAGCACCAGCCCGATGGCACCGGCGATGGCCGGAATGGCGATGTGCCAGCGGCGCTCGCCAGTGCGGTCGGCGCTGCGCGCCACCAGCACCATGCCGAGCACGGCGACGCCATAGGGAATGGCGGTCAGCAGGCCGATGTCCAGCGCGCCCTTGACGCCGGTCTGGCGGATGATGGTCGGCAGCCAGAAGCTGATGCCGTACAGCCCCATCACGAAGCTGAAGTAGATCGCGCTCATCATCCACACGCGCGGGCTCGACAGCACGCGCCGGATCGGCATGTCCTCCTTGTGCGCCGTTTCCGCGGCGATGTTGCGCTCGAGCACGGCCTTTTCCTCGGCGGTCAGCCACCTGGCATGGCTGATCCGGTCGTCGAGGAAGGCCAGCACCCACAGTCCGACCAGCACCGACGGAATGCCTTCGAGCAGGAACATCCATTGCCAGCCGGCCCAGCCGTTGTGGCCATCGAAGGTCTGCATGATCCAGCCGGACAGCGGGCCGCCGATCACGCCTGACAGCGCGACCGCGGTCATGAACCACGTGGTCGTGCGCCCGCGCCGTTCGGCGGGATACCAGTAGGTCAGGTACAGGATGATGCCGGGGAAGAAGCCGGCTTCTGCAACGCCCAGCAGGAAACGCAGCACGTAGAACATCGTCGGCGTGGTGACGAACATCATCGCCGCCGAGATCAGGCCCCACGTGATCATGATCCGCGCGATCCAGACCCGCGCGCCGACCTTGTGCAGGATCACGTTGCTCGGCACTTCGAACAGGAAGTAGCCGATAAAGAAGACGCCGGCGCCGAGCCCATAGACCGTTTCGCTGAATTTCAGGTCGTTGAGCATCTGCAGCTTGGCGAAGCCGACATTGACGCGATCCAGATACGCGACCACATAGCACAGCAACAGAAAGGGAACGAGGCGCCAGCTGACCTTGCGGTAGATCGCGTCTTCGAATCCAGCATTCGTGGAACTCATGGCTGTCTCCTGATGGTTGTCATGCTTGACGGGGGTGGCGACGGTGATGCCGCCATTGGCGATGCAAGCGGGCCGCCTCGTGGGCGGCCCCTGCGGTGTGCGAAGCGGTCAGA
Source organism: Cupriavidus sp. HPC(L) (assembly GCF_000307735.3). NCBI lineage: Bacteria > Pseudomonadati > Pseudomonadota > Betaproteobacteria > Burkholderiales > Burkholderiaceae > Cupriavidus > Cupriavidus sp. HPC(L). Next base: position 8,653 of record NZ_AMPR02000113.1, read on the forward strand.
CGCAGCGGCCGCCGTCCACCTCGATGCAGGTGCCGGTGACAAAGGCCGCTTCGTCCGACGCGAGGTAGAGGCAGGCCGCGGCGATATCGGCGGCAGTGGACATGCGGCCCATCGGAATCGTGGCGAGGAAGGACGCGCGATTCTCGGGCGTGTCGGGCTTGCCCATGAACTGTTCGAGCAGGCCGGTGGCGCCGATCACCGGATTGACGCAATTGACGCGGATATTGTCCGGCCCCAGCTCGGCGGCCATCGCCTTGCTGGCGGTCACCACGGCGCCCTTGCTGGCGTTGTACCAGACCAGCCCGGGGCGCGGCCGGATCGCCGCGGTCGACGCGATATTGACGAACACGCCGCCGCCGCGCTGGCGAAAATGCGGAATGAAATGGCGCGCGGTCCAATACACGCTTTTGACGTTGATGGCCTGCACGCGATCGAATTCGTCTTCGGTGATTTCCAGAATGGGTTTGTTGCGATGCGTGGTGCCGGCATTGTTGACGACGATGCCGACATCGCCGAATGCGGCCAGCGCGACCTCGCGCATCGCCTCGACATCGCTGCCCTTCGAGACGTCGGCGCGCACGGCACGGGCCTGACCGCCGGCCTGCTCGATCGACTGCGCCACTTCCGTAGCCTTGGCCTCGTCGATATCGGCCACCACCACGCGCGCGCCTTCCCGCGCAAACAGATTGGCGATGCCTTCGCCAAAGCCCGAACCACCACCGGTCACCACCGCCACTTTGCCCGCGAGTCTCATCGTTGTCTCCATCGTTATGCTGCGGCTACATGGCGGGACATTTTAGCTTCGCTTTGCGATCGGGGTGGCGTCCGGTGAAATATTGCCTAATTCCCTTTCGCTGCCGCCCGATCCAGCACCACGAAATATTTCCGCACCGGCTCGATCACCTCGAATACGCCTTCGAATCCGGCGGGAATCACGCAGGCATCGCCGGGACCGAATTCGCGCGCCTCACCCGCGGCATCGCTGATGCGCAGGCGGCCGCTAATCACATGGAAGAATTCTTCCTTGCCCTGTGGGAACGCAATACGCCACGCCCCGGGCTCGCAGGCCCAGATGCCGCAATCGAAATCGCCATGCGTCGCGCTGTAATGCGTCCACGTGGTGCGATCCGGATTGCCACGCACCAGGCGGTCGGGACGCGGATTGTCATGCGTGGGAATGGGCTCGGTACGAAAGTCGATCAGCTTGGTCATGGGTACCACGGTGTTGTCGTATGGGATGGTGTCATCCACAGTGGTCTTATTGGCAATGGCGTTATCCGCCCGCGCCGGTCCAGCGCAACTCGCTCAGGTAGTCGTGGCCATCGGTAGCCATCCAGGTGCGCCGGAATTCGACCGGGGCGCCTTGCAGATCGAATGCCACGCGAATCGCCAGCAATACCGGATGTCCGGCCGGCAAACCGAATGGATCGGCCATGCTTTGCGGCAATACGCGCGCCTGCAGTCGATCCTCGACGCGGCTGATCGATACGCCGCACTGCTGCTCCAGAAACGAATAGACCAGATGCGCGGCGGCGCCGTCCTCGCCCCACTCCCGAGCGCCGACGCGGGCAAAAGGGAACGCAATGGTCTCGAGCACCAGCGGCTTGCCGTCGATGTCCCGGCGGCGCCGCAGCCGGTAGACCATCGCATCGTCCTGCAGCCTCAGCGCCGCCCTTTCCTCTTCGTCGGCGCTGGCCCGTTCGCGGCTCAGGATGGTATCGACCGGCAGCCGCCGTGCGCCATCGGCGCGATCGACCAGGCGAAAGAAGCTGGTGAAGGCACGCTCGTCGGTGGCGCGCGCGACGAAGGTACCGCGGCCGCGATGGCGCGTGACCAGCCCCTGCCCGCTCAGCACATCGAATGCCTTGCGCACGGTGCCGACGCTGACTTTCAGCTCACGCGCGAGCGCCTCTTCGCCGGGCAGCAATTGGCCGGGCAGCCATTCCCCTCCGATGATGCGTTCGCGGATATGCCGGGCAAGACGGACAAAGGCCGGGCTCAGATCGATGGCAGTCATCCGCGAATTCTATATAGAACATAGAAATAACACTACAGAATTTGATTCCCAACGGTTTATCGAGTCCCTACAGTCACCATCGATCTGCATCCGCAATGGCATCGGCGATGGCATCGCGAATTCACCGCCGATTTCGCCCCCGTATCGATGCAGCGCCAATAACCGGCCGCGACCATGCGCAAGGCCGGAACGACCGAGGAGACATCCCATGAACCGTCCTTCCACCGCCGCGCGCCTGCTTGGCGCGCTGACGCTGGCCGCGGCCTGCGGCGCCGCCATCGCGCAGACCGCGTATCCGACCCGCCCCGTGACCATCGTCGTGCCGTACTCCCCCGGCGGCACCACCGATATCGTCGCGCGGCTGGCCGCGCAGTATCTGTCCGAGTCGCTGGGCAAGAGCTTCGTGGTGGACAACCGCCCAGGCGCCAGCGGTACCATCGCCGCCGGCATGGTGGCCAAGGCCGCGCCCGACGGCTATACGCTGCTGGCCAACGAGGTCGGCCAGACGGCGACGCCGGCACTGTTCTCGAACCTGAAGTACGACCCGGTCAAGGACCTGACGCCGGTCACGCTGATCGCGGAAACGCCGGTAGTGCTGGCCGTCACGCCGTCACTGCCGGTACGCACGCTCAAGGACCTGCTGGCCTACGGCAAGGCGCATCCGAATGCGCTGAACTACGGCTCCGGCGGCGCCGGCAGCGGCCCGCATATCGCCGGCGAGCTGTTCAAGCAGGTATCGGGTATTCCCGTGACGCACGTTCCCTACAAGGGATCGGGCCCGGCGATCACGGACCTGATGGCCGGGCAGATCCAGATGCTCAGCTCGGCCGCGCCCACCATCGCGCCGCACGTGGTCAGCGGCAAGATCCGCGCGCTGGCCGTGGCGGGACCGCGCCGCGTCCCGACGCTGCCCGATGTGCCGACCGCCGCGGAGGCCGGCCTGCCGGGCTTCCAGTTCAGCATCTGGTTCGGACTGGCCGCGCCGCATGGCACGCCGCCCGAGATCGTCAACAAGCTCAATGCCGAACTGCAGAAGATGCTGCAGCAGCCCGCGATCCGCGAAAAGCTGTCGGCCGCGGGTGCCGATCCGGTCGGTGCCGGTCCGGAAGCCTTCGGCAAGCGCATTGCCAGCGAAACCCGCCGCTGGGGCGACCTGATCCGCCAGTCGGGCATCAAGCTCGATTGATCGAACCCATCGAATTGCCATGAACAAGCCCATCCATCGCATTACCTCCGTCGAAGCCCTGCATGTCGGGCAATTCCTCTATGCCCGCATCCGTACCGAGGCCGGCCTGACCGGCTATGGCGAGGCCGGTTCCTGGGGCCATATCGAGGCCGCCAAGGCCGCACTGGAAAAATTCGGCCAGTACCTGATCGGCAAGGACGCGAACGAGATCGAGCTGCACTGGAACGTGATGCAGCGCTTCTCGCATTTTCGTGGCACCGCCGTCAACGCCGCGGTATCGGCCATCGATATCGCGCTATGGGACCTGCTCGGCAAGCGGCTGCAGGCGCCGGTCTGGCAACTGCTGGGCGGCGGCTATCGCGACAAGCTGCGCGTCTACGGCCATGTCTACGCGGAAACGCTGGACGAGGTGCTGGCCGATTGCCGCCGGCTGCGCGCGGAAGGCTTTACCGCGGTCGGGCATATCAACCCCTTCCTCGACGAACCGGAGGGCGACGCCTATTTCCGCTCGCATGCCGGCAAGGTACGCGACGCCAGGGAACGCGTGATGGCGTTTCGCGAGGCGGTCGGTCCGGATGTCGATCTGCTGATCGAGATGCATCGGCGCCTGAGCCCGGCCGAGACCATCGCCATCGGGCAAGTCCTCGAGCCGCTGACGCCGATGTGGCTGGAGGACCCGCTTCGGCCCGAGTTCTATCCGCAGATGACGACGGTCGGCCATGCCATCCGCGTGCCGATCGCCACCGGCGAGCGCTTCTGCACGCCGGCCGAGTTCCATCTGCAGCTGGCCGGCGGCGGCGTGCGTTTCGCGCGGACCTCGGTCTGCGTCTGCGGCGGCATCACCGGCGCGAAGAAAATCGCCGCGCTGGCGGAGGCGCAGAACGTCGACATCGCCCCGCACAATCCACTGTCGCCAATCAGCCTGGCCGCCTGCATGCAGGTCGCCGCGGCGGTGCCGAACTTCGCGATCCAGGAATATCCGACCGGCTTCGAGAACCTGGTACTGAAATCTGGCCAGAAGCTGCTGGGCGCCGATCTGGTCAAGCGCTATCCGGTACCGGAGAACGGCTTTATCGCGGTGCCGGACGCGCCGGGCATCGGCATCGAGCTGGTCGACGATGTCGAGCAACGGCGCGCGCCGCTGTATCGGCCGGTGTCGATGCGGCGGACCATCGATGGCGCGCCGCTCGATCAATAGGAACGCCAGCCCCTTCTGCGCCGCGTTCTACGCCTGCTCGCCGACCTGGCTCTCCAGCTCGGCGAGCCGCTTCTTCAGCGCCCGCTCCTGCTGGAAGCGGACGGTCTCGTCGCGGATCACCGCGACGATCCCCGTCACGGTACCCGCCGCGTCCTTCAGCAGCGCGACGGTGAAGGCGATCGACATGGCCTTGCCGTCCTTGTCGATCGCCGGCACCTTCAGCAGCTCGCTGCCGTAGCGGGTGATGCCGCTGGCCATCGTCTTGTCGTAGCCCTGCCAATGCCGCGCGCGCAGCCGCTCGGGAATGATCAGGTCGAGCGACTGGCCCAGTGCCTCGGCCTCGGTATAGCCGAACATCCGCTGCGCCGCGGGATTCCACAGCGTAATGGCGCCGCGGGCATCGGCGATCACGATGGCATCGCCGATGGCGGCCACCAGTTGCGCATAGTCGATCAGTTCCGGCATGGGGATCTCCTCGTTGTCGTCGTTGTCATTGTCGTCGTTGTCATTGTTGTCGTTGTCTTTGCCGCCCGCGCGTTCGGTGCGCCGGGTACTGGACCGACGGTAGCCCGATCCGCGCCGGCCCGCAATGGATGCCGCGCTGCCAGCGTGGAGAATCGTATTCGCCGCGGTACTGAGCGCCTTTCGATGATTTCGCTTGGGAATCAATCGGGCACCATTTAAGATGCCGCCCTGAGTCAGGCCGGAGAAGCCATTGGCGCGGCCTTTTTGTCGATTCGTCATCGATCCGCCATTGCCAAACAGAATGCTGCGAGCGCGCATCCCCCTTTATCTGGCGTTCCTGATCGCCATGCTGATCACTGTCCCGGCGAGCGCGAGGCCCGCGAAACTTGACGCCCGCCTGCAGGCCGCGGCCGCCCAGGGCGATGCCGCCGAGATTGCGCTGCTGCTCAAGCAAGGGGCGAACCTCGAGGCCCGGGACGACAGCGGCGCCACGCCGCTGCTGATCGCGACCCGCCGCAACCATATCGACGCCGCCAGGGTACTGATCGACGCCGGCGCCAACGTCAATGCCAAGGATCGCATCCAGGACAGCGCCTATCTCTATGCCGGCGCGCGGGGTTACAACGAGATCCTGAAGATGACGCTGACGCATGGCGCCGACCTGAAGAGCACCAACCGCTATGGCGGCACGGCGCTGATTCCCGCGGCCGAGCGCGGGCATGTGCAGACCGTGCGCATCCTGATCGCCGCCGGCGTCGACGTCAATCACATCAACCGGCTGCATTGGACGGCCTTGCTCGAGGCCATCCTTCTCGGCGATGGCGGACCGAGCCACACCGAGATCGTCCGCCTGCTGGTCGACGCCAAGGCCGATGTCAATATCCCCGACGGCAAGGGCGTGACCGCGCTGCAGCATGCCCGCCAGCGCGGTTATCGCGATATCGAGCGAATCCTGGTCAAGGCGGGCGCGCGGCAATAGCACCGCGGCCGGACATCCCGCGCTAGCGCTGCATGCCCCAGCGCCGCACCGTGGCGGCCTCCAGCGTGCGGAACACCAGCCCTTCGACCAGCAGGCCGATCAGGATCACCATCGCCAAGCCGGCGAACACGCGGTCGGTATAGAGCTCGTTGCGGTTCTGGAAGATGTACCAGCCCAGGCCGCCCCTGCCCGACGACGCGCCGAACACCAGCTCGGCCGCGATCAGCGTGCGCCAGGCGAAGGCCCAGCCGATCTTCAGGCCGGAGACGATGGCGGGCAGCGCGGCCGGCACCAGGATCAGCAGCACATAACGCAGCCCACGCAAGCCATAGTTTCGCCCCGTCATCCGCAAGGTCTCCGGCACGCCACGAAAACCCGCATAGGTGTTCAGCGCCAACGGCCACAGCACCGAGTGGATCAGCACGAAGATCAGGCTGCCGCTGCCCAGGCCGAACCACAGCAGCGCCAGCGGCAGCAAGGCGATCGCCGGCAACGGGTTGAACATCGCGGTCAGCGTGTCGAGCAGGTCGCGCCCGACCGTCGTGGAGACCGCCAGCGTGGTCAGCACGAAGGCGAGCGCGATGCCGGCGGCATAGCCTTGCAGCAGGATCGTCAGCGAGATCGCGGCCTTGCTCAGCAGCTCGCCGGTGGTCAGGCCCTCGACGAAGGCCTGGGCGGTCGCCACGAAGGACGGCAGCAGCAGATCATTGTTCTGCAGCCGGGCGACGGTCTCCCACAGCGCCGCCAGTACCAGAAGGATCACGGCGCGACGCAATCCGCTGTTCTGCCACAGCCGCTGGCGCAGCGGCAGCGCCCGCGCAACCGCGGTGGCGGTGAAGGGTTCGAGCTCGCGTTCGTACTCGGGCCGCAGCGGCGGCAGGGACTGCGTTGTCGTAGTGGCGATGGTCGTCATGGCTGTCCCCTTCAGCGTGCCCGCGCGGTACGCGGCGGGATGTCGGCGGCGTCCGCGATGTCAGTGTCGGCGGCGGCGTCCGGCCCCGGCGTATCGAACAGCAGCCGATGGATGCGCTGCGCGGTCTGCTGGAAGGCCGCGCTGCCCTGGCTGTGCAGATCGAACTGATGACTGTTCAGCTCGGCGCGCACCCGGCCGGGATGCGGCGACAGCAGCAGGATGCGGTTGCCGACAACCAGTGCCTCCTCGATCGAATGCGTGACGAACAGCAACGTGAAGGCCGCGTCCTGCCACAGCGCCAGCAGTTCCTCCTGCATTCGCCGGCGGGTCAGCGCGTCGAGCGCCGCGAACGGTTCGTCCATCAGCAGCACCTTGGGCCGCAGCGCCAGCGCCCGGGCGATCGCCACGCGCTGCTTCATGCCGCCGGACAGTGTATGCGGATAGGCGTCCGCGAAGTTGGCCAGGCCCACCTTGTCCAGATAGTGCAGCGCCACGTCGGCCGCTTCGGCACGGCGCAGTCCGCGCGCCTGCATCAGCGGGAACATCACGTTCTGCTTGACCGTCTTCCACGGCGGCAGCTGGTCGAATTCCTGGAACACGACGATGCGATCCGGCCCCGGCGCGCGCACGCGCTCGCTATCGAGCCGGATCTCGCCCTCGATCGGCGGCACGAAGCCCGCCACCGCCTTCAGCAGCGTCGACTTGCCGCAGCCCGAGGGGCCAAGCAGCACGAAGCGGTCGCCGGCGTGCACATCGAAGCTGACGCGGTGCGTGGCGCGCACCACGCGCTCCGGCGTCCGATACTCGAGCGAGACGTCGTCGATCTGCAGCAGGGGGCCGCGTTGGCCGGCGGCGCCGACCACGCGCAACGGTTGCGAGACGGTGGCGGTCATGATCAGCTCCCTTGCGCGGTGGCCGGATCGGCGAAGAAATAGTCCTGCCAGGACTTCGGCTGATTGCGGATTGCGCCGACGCGATGCATGAACTCGGCCAGCACGAAGGTGTTCTGCGGCGCGATGCGGAACTGCACCTGCGGGTTCTTCAGGATGCCGACCAGCAGCGTGCGGTCGATCTTCGCCTTGTTCGCCCGGATATAGAGGTCGGCCGCGGCCTCGGGATTGGCGGTGGCAAAGCGCGCCGCCTCGGCCAGTGCGTCGACGAAGGCGCGGTAGGTCTTCGGGTTGTCGTTGCGGAATTTCTCGGTCGCGTACAGCACCGTCGACGAACTGGGACCGCCGAGCACGTCGTACGAATTGAGCACGATATGCGCGTTCGGATTGCCGGCCAGTTCCTGCTCCTGGAACGGCGGATTGGCGAAATGCGCGGTGACCTCGGTGCCGCCGTTGATGATGGCCGACGCCGCCTCGGGATGCGGCATCGCCACGGTCCACTTGTCGAGCTGGTTGAAGGCCTTGTCGCCCCACTGCTTCGCCGCGGCCAGCTGCAGCACGCGCGCCTGTACCGACACCGTGACCGCCGGCAATGCGATGCGATCCTTGTCGGTGAAATCGGCCAGCGTCTTGACCTTCGGGTTGTTGCTGACCAGGTAGTACGGAAAGCTGCCGAGCGAGGCGATGCCCTTGACGTTCTGCTTGCCGCGGGTGCGGTCCCACAGCGTCAGCAGCGGACCGACGCCCGCGCCGCCCACGTCGATCGCGCCCGACAGCAGCGCGTCGTTGACGGCCGAGCCGCCCGACAGCCGGGTCCATTCGACCTTGATGTCGACGCCCTGCTTCTGCCCGTGCTTCTCGATTAGCTGCTGTTCGCGAGCAACGTTCAGCAGCAGGTAGACCACGCCGAACTGCTCGGCGATGCGGATCTGGCCTTCGGCATGGGCGGGGCTGGCGAACGCTAGGGAGCCGGTGCCGACGGTGGCGCCGACGACAAGCGCGGTCAGGCGGCGGCCGACGCGCAGGCGCAAGCGGCCGAGCAGGGACGAGCGGGAATACGGTGCTGCCATGGTGGGGCTCCGGAAAAGTAGTTCTCTTGTGCGTTGGGGTACTCGGACCGCCCGGAGAGGGTCGGTCTGGCCGATCGAGCCGGTCGCTTCGGATCGGGCGGCTGCGCTGTCGTGCCGTCAGAACGGGATGTCGCCCTCGATCGTGGTGCGGTACATCACGCGCCGTTGGTCGGCCGGACAGCCGGCCGCCAGATGCAGCAGCGACCGGTTGTCCCAGAACACCAGATCGTGCGGCTGCCAGCGATGGCGATAGACGAACTCCGGCTTGACGCTGTGCGCGAACAGCGCGTCGAGCAGCGCGCGGCTTTCGTCCTCGGGCAGGCCGACGATGCGCGTGGTGAAATGCTCGCTGACGAACAGCGCGCGCCGGCCGGTCTCCGGATGCGTGCGAACCACCGGCTGCAGCACCGGCTTGACCTGCGCGATCTGCTCGGCGGTCAGGTTCGGCCGCCACGGGCTGCGCTGCTGCAGCTCGGCATAGCGCGCCAGATAGGTGTGCTCGGCCTGGCGCCCCTCGACCGCCCGCTTCAATTCCGCCGGCAGCGTTTCCCAGGCCAGATGCTGGTTGGCGAACAGGGTGTCTCCTCCCTCCGCCGGCAGCTCTTGCGCGTGCAATAGCGAGCCCAGGCTGGGCTTTTCCTTGTACGACAGGTCCGAATGCCAGAAATGGCCGGCATCCCCCAGACCGATCGGCTTGCCGTCCTTCAGCACGTTCGAGACGATCAGGATCTCCGGATGACCGGCCAGCTGGAACTGGTGCAGCACGTGGATCTGCAGCGGACCGAAGCGCCGGCTGAAGGCGATCTGCTGGTCGGGCATGATGCGCTGATCGCGAAACACCAGCACGTGGTGGTCCAGATGCGCACGGTGGATACGGGCGAAGTCCGCATCCGATAGCGGCTGCGACAGGTCCAGCCCGACTACCTCGGCCCCGAGCGGCGCGTCGAAGGGACGAATCTCGAAGCCGGTGCCGGCGCGTGGCGTCACGACGGGAGGACGCGCGGGCAGTGCCGCCTGGATGGAAACGGTCATGTCTGGTACGTAAACTCGGAATGGATCAGGGCACGATGCAAACGCGGCAAACGCGGCAAACGCGCTGGCATCGACTGGGATCGATGCTAAGGAGACCGTCCAGCGCCGGTCAACGAATCAAATCGTTCGGTCTTATCCGTTCTTCGCATATGCCGCACGGGGACACGGCCGTCTCGGTCAGCGCGCCGCGGCGGCTCTGTTGCCGTCCCCTGTTCCGCCGCTGCGCGTCGTCACGGCGCGCCGCAATGCCGCCAGCGCGGGCGGCAAGGCCGGATGGCGCGAGCGCGGGTCGTACAGCGCCGCCAGCGGCAATACCAGCGCCGCGGGATAGGGCTTGATCGGGACGCGCACCGTGCCGGCCACCGCCAGGCTGCGCGATTGCGTCGGCGCGATGCCGATACCGAGTCCGGCCGCGACCAGCGACAGCTGGCCGTGCAGGCGCGGCGCGGTGGCCGCCAGTTGCATGACGCGGCCGGCCACGCGGCAGCGGTCGCGGATCGCCGCATAGAGCGCCGGGCCCTGCGCCTCGGGGAACAGCACCAGCGGCTCGGCGGCCAGCTCTTCGATGCGGATCGTCGTGCGGGTTGCCAGACGGTGGTCGGCGGGCAGCACCGCGTCGAAGCGGTCGTTGGCCAGCAGCACGCTGGCAAGGCGCGCATGCGCGTCGAATGGCGGGTGGCCGATGCCCAGATCGATCTCGCCGGCGGCGATCTGCGCCAGCTGCTCGTTGGTGGTCGCCTCGTGCAGCGCGAACTCTACCGGCTCCGGCGAGGCCGACAGGCTGCGCAGTGCGGCCGGCAAGGCCCGATAGAGCGCCGCGGAAACATAGGCAATCCTCAGGCGGCGGCGCCTTTGCTGCCCCGCCGCCCGCGCGGCTTCCTGCGCCCGCCGCTCCGCCTGCAGCAGCGCGATCGCCTCCTCGCGCAGCCGCTCTCCGGCCGCCGTCAGCGCGACACGGCGGCTGGTACGGTCGAACAGCCGCACGCCGACTTCCTGCTCCAGCCTGGCGATCGCCCGGCTCAGATGCGGCTGTGCCATGCCGACCTGCTGCGCGGCCCGGCCGAAATGCAGCGCGTCGGCAACGGCGAGAAAGAGCTTGAGCTGCTGGAATTCCATTGATACCTCTTGGCGTATCGAACGATGCCATTTTGGCGGATTGATGTATGGATTGGCGAGGGCTATCTTGGCCGCCATCCATTCGCTCGCAAGGAAGCAACGATGAAGCAGATAATGGCATTGGCTCGCGCAGTCGCATTGGCCATCGCATTGTGCGGTCTGGCAATGACGCCTGGAAGGCCGGCGTGGGCGCATCACGGGTGGGGGTACTACGACACCGCCGCGCCGCTCTATTTTTCTGGCCGCGTGGTGTCGGTGACCTGGCGCAACCCGCATCCGCAGGTGACCATCGAGGTCGACGCCAGGACTCTGCCGGCCAACTGGAACGCGCTGCCGGTGCCGCCGGAACTGGCCGAGCTCGGCTTCGGCAACACGCTCGCCGCGGTGCGCGCGCCGGCCTCGCCGGGACGATGGACGCTCGACCTGGCGCCGATCAACCGGCTGGAGCGATGGGGCATGCCGCGCGAGCCCCGTCCGGGCGACCGGCTCGAGGCGATCGGTTTTCCGTCCTGCAGCGACCGCCATGTCGCGCGGCCCGCGCTGATCGTGCTGGACGGCGTCGGCGTACGCCAGCAATCGGTCGCGCTGCCGGCCGGATGCAGCGGCGCGCCGCGCGGCTGAGCGGGACGGCGGCATGGAAGCGTGGGACGACTTGTTCGCCGCGGTCGAGACATGGCAGCCCGTGACGGCGCTGCGCGCATCGACCTGGGCCTATCCGCTGGTCAGCTGGCTGCATCTGCTGGGCATGGGGCTGCTGTTCGGCACCATCGCGGTGGTCGATCTGCGGCTCGCCGGTGGATTGATGCGGCTCGATGACGCGGCGTTGCAGCGGACGCTGGTGCCGCTGTCGCTGATGGGCTTCGCGCTGGCGGCGCTGTCTGGGGTTCTGCTGTTTGCGCCGGCGGCGCGGGAGTATCTGTCGAACCCGTGGTTCGGCGCCAAGCTGGCGTTGATCGCTACGGCGGCGCTGAATGCGCTGGCGCTGCATCTGGCGTCGCGCCGGCGGCGGAATCGCAGCCATGGCCGGCTGGCGGGATTGCTGTCGTTGGGGCTTTGGGCGGCTGTGATGCTGGCGGGGAGGATGTTGGCGTTTGGGTGAGGGATGGCAATCGTTGCCGCTGTGCGACCGCCGCCGCCCTCTCCCCCAGCCCCTCTCCCGCAAGCGGGAGAGGGGAGCGCATCATCGCGGCGGTGATATCCATGGGAAACGGGAGCGGGTCGTCGCGGCGGCGGTGCCGGAACAGGCAGCGGTCATCGCGGTCGTGCTGCCTGCCGGATAGCGAAGCGGGTCGCGCTGCCGACGCGCGGGCTCCCTCTCCCGCTTGCGGGAGAGGGTTGGGGAGAGGGCAACCGGCGCACGCAATCTCCGCAAGCGCCTCGCACCCCCTGAACTTTATTGTTACCCCACGGTCACATCGAGTCCGTTTCCTCACTGCAATTCGTCCCACCTGGGAGCCCCGCATGAAAACGACTTCGACTCGCCTGTTGCCCCTGTCCACGTTTGCCATGTCGCTCGCCCTGACCGCCGCCGCGACAACGGCCGCCGCCGCCGAACCCGCGGCAGCCGCCCCGGCACCATCAGTAACGCCCTACGGCCCGCAACTCGAAGGCTTCCCCTACCCCCACCCGATCCAGCGCTTCACCTTCCAGTCGCAGCAGCAGGAGCTGTCGATGGCCTTCATGGATGTTGCACCGAAGGGCAAGCCGAACGGCCGCACCGCGGTGCTGCTGCACGGCAAGAATTTCTGCGGCGCGACGTGGGAAGCCACCATCGACACGCTGGCCAATGCCGGCTACCGGGTGATCGCGCCGGACCAGATCGGCTTTTGCGCGTCCACCAAACCCCGCGGCTACCAGTTCAGCTTCGCGCAGCTCGCGGCCAATACGCAGGCGCTGCTGCAATCGCGCGGCGTGACCCGTGCCACCGTGATCGGCCATTCGATGGGCGGCATGCTGGCCGCGCGCTTCGCGCTGCAGTATCCGAAGTCGGTGGAGCAGCTGGTGCTGGTCAATCCCATCGGGCTCGAAGACTGGCAGGCCGAGGGCGTTCCCTATGCCACCGTCGATCAGCTGTATCAGGGCGAGCTCAAGACCAGCTTCGACTCGATCAAGGCCTATCAGCTGCGGTTCTACTACAACGGCAAGTGGCGCCCCGAATACGATCGCTGGGTCGCGATGCAGGCCGGCATGTACGCCGGTCCGGGCAAGCAGCAGGTGGCCTGGAACCAGGCGCAGACCTCGGAGATGCTGTTCACGCAGCCCGTGGTCCACGAGTTTTCGCGGATCGCCGTGCCGACGCTGCTGATGATCGGCGAGAAGGACCGCACCGCGCCGGGCGCAAACCGCGCGGCGCCCGAGATCGCCAGCAAGCTGGGCAACTATCCCGTGCTGGGACAAAGCGCCGCGCGCACGATTCCGAACGCGACGCTGGTGGCGTTCCCCGAGCTGGGCCATTCGCCGCAGGTCGAATCGCCGGCGCAGTTCCACAAGGCGCTGCTGCAAGGGCTGGACGGCAAACCGGCAAATCGCTGAACCACAACGGGGCGCGGGATGGGCGCCCACATCGAGATCAACGCGTCATCGTCGCGCTCCAGCGCCCTCCCCCCTCGACCGTGCCCTGCATGGTCTTGCCGCTGATCTCGCCGGTATAGCGCTGCTGACCGGCGACGAACGAGATCTTCGTACCGTCGATGCGGCCTTCGCTGATCGGCGTCGTCGCGCCTTCCTCGCGCAGCGTCCCTTCGATCATCTGGTACTTCTGCGTCAGCACCAGCTGCTTGTCGCCCATGCGCCAGCTGCCTTGCACCTTGGCCGGAATCACCCACTTGTAGGCGGTGCAGTGGCCCGCGCAGCCCTGCGTGACCTGCGCGGTCTCGTCCGGCTCCCAATCGTCCATCGTGAAGGTATTGGAGACCACGCGCGTGCCCGGCTTCATGTTGAGCAGGGTCGGACGCAGCCGCAGGTTCAGGTCCGGCAGCAGGAACAGCGTGACCACGGTCGCGTTCGAGAAATCCGACTTGAAGATGTCGCCCTGGTCGAAGCGGGCGCGATTGCCGACGCCCTCGGCCTGCGCGGTCCGGCGCGACAGCGCCACCAGATCCGGATTGAACTCGATGCCGCGCGCCGTGGCGCCACGCTTGGCCGCGGTGATCACCAGCCGGCCATCGCCCGACCCGAGGTCGACCAGATGGTCCCTGGGCGTCAGCTCGGCCATGTCGAGCATGCGGTCGACCAGTGCCTGCGAGGTCGGCACCCACACCACGTCCTTGCCCGACTGGCCGACGGATGGCTTGTAGACCGAGGTCACCTCCGACGCTGTCTCCGTCTGCGCCAAACCGGGGCCGCTCAATGCCACGGCCCCCGCGGCAAACAGCGCGGCAGCGACGAAGGACTTGTGCAAGATCGTCATCGACGTTCTCCTGTTCGAATGGTCACATGGGGTCCGGTGAAGCATCCTGCTGTTCCGCGGGCTCGGCCTCCTTGCGCTTGAACAGCAGGATCGGCGCGCCGGCGGCGAGCATCGCGAGCCCGATCAGCGCCGCGGCGCCGGTATAGGTCACGCTGGCATAGAGCATGTACAGGCAGGTCAGGCAGAAGATGATCGGCGTGACCGGATACAGCGGCACGCGGTATGGCAACGCGCGCTCGGGCTGGCGCCAGCGCAGCACGAACAGCGAGAAGCCGACCAGCAGCAGGAAGCCCCAGAACACCGGCGCGGTGTAGTCGACCATCGCCTTGAAGCCGTCGCGCGTGATGGCCCCAACCGCGATCAGCGCCAGCGCGATGATCCCCTGCGCGATCTGGCCATTGGCGGGAGTCTTGCCCCGGCCGTCCCAGATGCCGACCCACTGCATCACGGTCATGTCGCGCGCCATCGCGTAGAACACGCGCGAGCCGGTGAAGATCGTGGCGTTCAGCGTCGAGATCGCGGCGACCACGATGGCCGCGGTGACCACGCGCTCGCCGATCGGCCCGGCTACCACGCGCATCATGTCGGCGGCGACCGCGTCGGATTGGCGCAATCCGTCGAGCCCGAGGACCGACAGCAAGGCCAGATTGGCCAGCGTGTACAGCACCACCAGAAGGACGGTGCCGCCGGCCAGCACTTTGGCGATATTGCGCGGCGCGTCCTTCAGTTCGCCGGTCAGATAGGCGGCCTCGTTCCAGCCGCCATAGGTAAGCAGCACGAAGATCATCGCCATGCCGATCGCCGCGGTTTCAGGCGGCATCGACGGCGCGGCGCGCTCGGCGGTCTCGGGCGATCCCAACATGCCGAACAGGATGATGGCGCCGATCGCGCCGATCTCGAGGAAGGTCACCACCACCTGCAGGTTCTTGCCCTCGATGGTGCCGATCACGTTGACCGCGGTCAGCACGATCACCGCCAGCGCGGCATAGATGGCCGGACCCAACGGACCGGCCGGCACCAGCTGGGCCACGTAGTCGCCGAGCATGAAGGCGACCGCCGCGATGGCGCCGGTCTGGATCACCGTGCATCGCGCCCATCCGAACATCATTGCGGTGGAGCGGCCATAGGCGCGCGACAGGAAGTGGTATTCGCCGCCGGCGTTGGGATGGGCCGCCGACAGCTCCGCGTAGCACAGCGCGCCGATGAAGGTGATGATGCCGCCGACGATCCAGACCAGCACGAACATCGCCTCCGACTCGACGCTGCCCGCGACGATCGACGGCGTGCGGAAGATCCCGACCCCGAGCACCAGCCCCACCATGATGGTGATCGCATCGAAGACCGACAGGATGCCTTGCGGTCTGGGTTGGTTCGGATCGGTCATCCCGGTCATCCCTTGCCTCGGACGGATGGAGCGAAATGAGCTTGCCAACTGAGCTCGCCAGATGAGCCTGCATTCCGCGCTCGCATCGCTGCCGTGGAAGGCAGCGGACTTGTCTGCCTGTCCACGATACGAAACATCCGGATGGGTGACTAGGGGTGCGGCGACCTCCTCCGAAGGTCCGTCACGCGACGTGACGGGAGGGACGCTCCAATGGCGCCGAAAATGACATCGGTGTCATTCAACGTTGGCCGAACGCCGCACCCGCGAACAGGTCCTTGAACTCGCGCGGCTGCGAACGCCAGTACTGCTTCGGCGCCCGGACCTGCGCGCCGAGCCTGGCGGCGGCGTGCCATGGCCAGCGCGGGTCGTACAGCATCGCCCGCGCCAGCGAGACGGCGTCGGCCTCGCCGTTGGCGATGATGCTCTCGGCCTGCTCCGGCTCCGTGATCAGCCCGACCGCGATGGTCGGCAGTCCGACCTCGGCCTTGACCCGCTGCGCGTACGGGACCTGGTAGCCCGGCCCCAGCTTGATCGCCTGCTGCGGCGACACGCCGCCCGTGGTCACATGGATTGCCGCGCAACCGCGCCGCGCGAGCTCCTTCGAGATCGCCACCGTGCCCTCGATGTCCCAGCCATTGGGCACCCAATCGGTCGCCGAGATGCGCGCCCATACCGGGCGGTCGGCCGGAAAGACGGCGCGCACCGCGTCGAACACCTCCAGCGGAAAGCGCATCCGGTTCTCCAGGCTGCCGCCGTACTCGTCGTCGCGATGGTTGGCGATCGGCGACAGGAACTGGTGCAGCAGATAGCCGTGCGCGGCATGGATCTCGATCGCATCGATGCCCAGGCGCGAGGCGCGCTTCGCGGTCTCGACGAAATCGCGCTTGACGCGTTCGAGGCCGGCGCGGTCGAGCGCCATCGGCGCGACTTCGCTGGACGCATGGGGTACGGCCGACGGCGCCTCGGTCTGCCAGCCCTCCGGCTCGTCGGGCCGGATCTGCGCCCCGCCATCCCACGGCGCGCGGCTCGACGCCTTGCGGCCCGCATGGGCGATCTGCATCGCGACCTTGATCGGCGAATGGGCGCGCACCGCCTTCAGCACGCGGCCCAGCGCCGCTTCGTTGTCGTCCGAGTACAGGCCGAGGTCGTAGGGTGTGATGCGTCCCTGCGGCGAGACCGCGGTCGCTTCGAGAATCAGCATGCCGGCGCCGGACAGCGCGAGGTGGCCCAGATGGATCAGGTGCCAGTCGGTGGCATTGCCCTGCTCCGCCGAGTACTGGCACATCGGCGCGATCAGGATGCGGTTGTCGAGCTGCAGATCGCCGATCTGCAGCGGGGTAAACAGTGCGGACATCGAGAACCTCTTCTGTGTTCTGGTGGATACCGGCCCGCCGTGGCAGGCCATGCGGGCCAGACGAGCCAGGCAGGCATTGTGCGGCAACTGGGCGATCGCTGCAGGCGGCGGGGAACGGCGCGCATGGATGCATGTTGGTGCGAGACCCATCGATCGTGGTGCGGCGCCTCCCGCCGATGGTGCCCGCGCCTGGTCTCGGCGCGGTTCCGGCGAGGCGATACGCGAAATCGCCGTGGTGACCCCGAAAATCCGATGGCATATCACTTGCTTTGGCACTGCCGACGTCTCTTCCCCACTCAGGAGCCATGCCAGTGAACCGCTTCGCCCGCGCCTTCGCATCGATGTCGACCGCCGCTTCCCCCGCCTCCGCCGCTTCGGCAACCGGCGCCCGTCAACGGCTTGGCAGCATCGGCGCGGCGCTCGCGCTGTCGCTGCTGGCCTTGCCAGGGTCGGCGATGGCCGAAAAGGTATTGCGCATCGGCATGACCGCGGCCGACATTCCCCGAACGCTCGGCCAGCCGGACCAGGGCTTCGAGGGCAACCGCTTCAGCGGCATTCCGATGTATGACGGCCTGACGCAATGGGATCTGAGCAAGAGCGACGGCCCGAGCCTGTTGATCCCCGGGCTTGCGACCGAATGGAAGGTGGACGCCAAGGACAAGACCAGATGGGTCTTCAAGCTGCGCCCCAACGTCAAGTTCCATGACGGCACGCCGTTCAACGCCGATGCGGTCGTGTGGAACGTCGGCAAGGTGCTGGACAAGACCGCGAAGCAGTTCGACCCCAGCCAGGTCGGCGTGACCGCATCGCGGATGCCGACGCTGCGCTCGGCGCGCAAGATCGACGACCTGACCGTGGAGCTGACCACGTCCGAGCCGGACTCCTTCCTGCCGTACAACCTGACCAACCTGTTCATGGCTTCCCCCACGCAGTGGGAGAAGAAGTTTGCCGCGGTGCCGGCCTCGGTCAGCGACCCGATCGAGCGCTCCAAGCAGGCGTGGGTTGCCTTCGCCGCCGATGCGGCAGGCACCGGCCCCTTCAAGATGAGCCGCTTCGTGCCGCGCGAGCGCCTCGAGGTCGTGAAGAACGCGCAGTACTGGGACGCGAAGCGCGTGCCCAGGATCGACAAGGTCGTGATGATTCCCATGCCGGAGGCCAATGCGCGCACCGCGGCGCTGCTGTCCGGACAGGTCGACTGGATCGAGGCGCCCGCACCGGACGCCATCGCGCAGATCAAGAGCCGCGGCTTCCAGGTCTACGCCAACACGCAGCCGCATATGTGGCCATGGCAGCTGTCGTTCGCGCCAGGCTCGCCGTGGCTGGACAAGCGCGTGCGGCAGGCAGCCAATCTGTGCGTGAACCGCTCGGGCCTGAAGACACTGCTGGGCGGGTATATGGCCGAGGCCAAGGGCATCGTCGAAGCGGGCAACCCGTGGTGGGGCAATCCGAAGTTCGATATCAGGTACGACCCCGCGGGCGCCCGCAAGCTGATGCAGGAGGCGGGCTACTCGGCGGCCAAGCCGGTCAAGGTCAAGGTGCAGGTCTCCGCGTCCGGCTCCGGCCAGATGCAGCCGCTGCCGATGAACGAATACGTACAGCAGAACCTGAAGGAGTGCTTCATCGACGTCGACTTCGACGTGGTCGAATGGAACACGCTGTTTACCAACTGGCGCATCGGCGCCAAGGACCCCAGCGCGCACGGCGCCAACGCGATCAACGTCAGCTTCGCGGCGATGGACCCGTTCTTCGCGATGGTGCGCTTCGTCAGCAGCAAGACCCAGCCGCCGGTCTCGAACAACTGGGGCTACTTCAGCAATCCCGAGTTCGACAAGCTGATCGAGACCGCCCGCACGTCGTTCGACGACAAGGGCCGCGACGCCGCGCTGGCGAAGCTGCACGCCCGCATCGTCGAGGAGGCGCCGTTCGTGCTGATCGCGCATGACGTCGGCCCGCGCGCGATCTCGAAGAAGGTCAAGGGCGTGGTGCAGCCGCAAAGCTGGTTCATCGACATCGCCACCATGTCGATGGACTGAGCGGAACCCGATCGACTTTCCGGCCACGACCATGTCCTACCTGCTTCGCCGCGCGCTGTATGCGCTGCCCATCCTGCTGGGCGTCGCGCTGCTGTGCTTCTCGCTGGTGCATATCGCGCCGGGCGATCCGCTGGTGTCGGTGCTGCCGCCCGACGCCTCGGAAGAGATGCGCCAGCAGCTCGCCGCGCTGTACGGCTTCGACAAGCCCTTCATCGAGCAATTCGTGCACTGGCTGACCCGCGCGCTGCACGGCGACCTGGGCACCTCGATCGCCACCAGCCGCCCGGTGATGCAGGAGGTGGCCGCCGCCGTCGTCAATTCGGTGCGGCTGGCGGCGGTGGCGACGCTGATCGGCTTCACCTTCGGCTGCCTGTTCGGCTTCGTCGCCGGCTATCTGCGCGATTCCGCGGTCGACCGCGCCGCCTCGTTCCTGTCAGTCTTCGGCGTCAGCGTGCCGCACTACTGGCTCGGCATGGTGCTGGCCATCGTGTTCTCGGTGATGCTCGGCTGGCTGCCGGCGACCGGCGCCGGGCCAGGCGGCTCCGGCGACTGGGGCTGGGATTGGGAACATCTCCAGTACATGCTGCTGCCGGCGATCACGATGTCGGTGATTCCGATGGGCATCGTTGCACGGACCATCCGCGCGCTGGTGGCGGAGATCCTGTCGAACGAGTTCATTGTCGGACTGAAGGCGCGCGGCCTGTCCGACCTGGCGGTGTTCCGCCACGTCGTCAAGAACGTCGCCCCGACCGCGTTGTCCGTGATGGGCCTGCAGCTGGGCTATCTGCTCGGTGGCTCGATCCTGATCGAGACGGTGTTCGCGTGGCCCGGCACCGGCTTCCTGCTGAACTCGGCGATCTTCCAGCGCGATTTCCCGCTGCTGCAGGGGACCATCCTCGTGCTGGCGGTGTTCTTCGTGCTGCTGAACCTGATGGTCGACGCGCTGCAGATGCTGTTCGATCCGCGCATCCAGCGCAACTAGTACCCGGAGACAGCCATGGAAATGACGCTGGACAATACCGCCGCGCCGGCCGTGGCGGAGCGCTCCCCCGGCTACTGGACCACGGTCGGCCGCCGGCTGCTGCGCAACAAGCTTGCGATGGCCGCGGCCGTGATCCTGCTCGCGCTGATCCTCGTCGCGCTGTTCGCGCCGCTGCTGATGCCGGCCGATCCCTATGCGTCGTCGATCCTGAAGCGCCTGAAGCCGATCGGCACCGAAGGCTATCCGCTCGGCACCGACGAGCTGGGCCGCGACATGCTGTCGCGGCTGATCCTGGGCGCGCGGCTGTCGCTGTTCATGGGCATCACGCCGGTGCTGA
This sequence comes from Cupriavidus sp. HPC(L), assembly GCF_000307735.3. Taxonomy (NCBI): domain Bacteria; kingdom Pseudomonadati; phylum Pseudomonadota; class Betaproteobacteria; order Burkholderiales; family Burkholderiaceae; genus Cupriavidus; species Cupriavidus sp. HPC(L). The sequence goes on from NZ_AMPR02000113.1 coordinate 29,018, forward strand.
TCGCCTTCGTGCTCGGAAGCGCGCTGGGCATCGTGGCCGGCTATGCCGGCGGCTGGGTCAATACCGCGATCATGCGGGTGGTCGACATCTTCTACGCCTTCCCGTCGGTGCTGCTGGCCATCGCGCTGTCCGGCACGCTGGGCGCCGGCGTCGGCAATGCGCTGCTGTCGCTGACCATCGTGTTCGTGCCGCAGATCGCGCGCGTGGCCGAGAGCGTCACCACGCAGGTACGCAATCGCGAGTTCGTCGACGCGGCGCGGGCCTCGGGGGCGTCCGCGCTGACGATCGTGCGCGCGCACGTGCTGAACAACGTGCTGGGACCGATCTTCGTCTATGCGACCGGCCTGATCTCGGTGTCGATGATCCTCGCGTCCGGCCTGTCGTTCCTGGGCCTGGGCGTCAAGCCGCCCGAGCCCGAATGGGGCTTGATGCTGAACACGCTGCGCACCGCGATCTATACCCAGCCGTGGGTGGCCGCGTTGCCGGGGGCGATGATCTTCGTGACCTCGATCTCGTTCAACCTGCTCGCCGACGGCATCCGCTCGGCGATGGAAATCAAGGACTGAGCCGATGCCCCTGTCCACACCGAACGCCGATCTTGGCGGCCCTGCCCAGCCGCTGGTGATTGCCCGCGATCTGGTCAAGCATTTTCCGTTGAAGGGCGGCATTCCCGGACGCCGCGCCGGCGCCGTGCGCGCGGTCGATGGCGTCAGCTTCCACGTGCTCAAGGGCGAGACGCTCGGCGTGGTCGGCGAATCGGGCTGCGGCAAGTCGACCACGGCGCGGCTTCTGATGCAGCTGACCGAGCAGGACAGCGGCGAGCTGATCTTCGACGCGGAAGGCGTCGGCTCCGCGCAGTTGCCGCTGAAGCGCTATCGCAGCCAGGTGCAGACGGTGTTCCAGGACAGCTATTCGTCGCTGAATCCGCGGCTGACCATCGAGGAATCGATCGCCTTCACCGCGCGCGTGCACGGCGTTCCGGCGCGCGAGGCCATCGAGCGGGCCCGCCATCTGCTCGGCCGCGTCGGGCTCGAACCGTTGCGCTTCGGCGGCCGCTATCCGCACGAGCTGTCCGGCGGCCAGCGCCAGCGCGTCAATATCGCCCGTGCGCTGGTGCTCAGGCCACGTCTGGTGATCCTCGACGAAGCGGTATCGGCGCTGGACAAATCGGTCGAGGCCCAGGTGCTGAACCTGCTGCTGGACCTGAAGGCCGAATTCGACCTGACCTACGTCTTCATCAGCCACGATCTGAACGTGATTCGCTACCTGTGCGATCGCGTGATGGTGATGTACCTGGGCAAGGTCGCCGAGATCGGCGATACCGAGGCGATCTACGCCAACCCGGCCCATCCCTACACGCGCGCGCTGCTCGCCTCGATGCCGTCGATGGACCCGGACCGGCGCACGCTGACGCCGCCGCTGGCCGGCGATCCGCCCAATCCGATCGATCCGCCGCCGGGCTGCAGTTTCCATCCGCGCTGCGGCCTGGCCGAGGCCGTCTGTGCGCGGCGCGCGCCCGTGCTGTCCGCGGCGATCGCCGGCCATCCGGTGTCCTGCCTGATGGCGGAACCGGACAGCGGCCATTCACGGGCAACGGCGCGGCGAGCCGAGACCGCCGTTGCGGATGCCTGTTGAGGAGACCAGCATGAATGCCACCGTCATCGCGTCGGCACCAGGCGCCTTGGCAACGAGCGCATCGGCACCGAACGCCACGCCTTCGTCCGACCCGCCGATGGTCGCCGTGCGCGACCTGCATGTCGCCTTCGACGCCGGCGGCAAGACCATTCGCGCGGTCAACGGCGTCTCGCTGCAGGTGGCTCCCGGCGAAGCGGTCGCGCTGATCGGCGAGTCGGGCTCGGGCAAGAGCGTCACGCTGCGCGCGCTGATGCGGCTGCATCCGCCCCGCCGCACCACGATGGCCGGCGACATCGTCATCGACGGTACCGACGTGATGCGGCTGGATGCCAAGGGCTTGTCGAGGATTCGCGGCGGCACCGTCGCCATGGTGTTCCAGGAGCCGTTGCTCGCGCTCGACCCGGTCTACACCATTGGCGAGCAGATCGTCGAATGCATCCGCGCCCATAGCCGCGTCTCGGCCGGAGAAGCCCGCAAGCAGGCCCTGCAGGCGCTGGAGGCGGTTCGCATCCCGAGCCCCGAGCGCCGCCTGGCCGCCTATCCGCACGAGCTGTCGGGAGGGATGCGCCAGCGCGCGATGATCGCGTTGGCGTTGTCGGCCAGGCCGAAGGTGCTGCTGGCCGACGAGCCCACCACCGCGCTCGACGCCACCGTGCAGATCCAGGTGCTGATCCTGCTGCGCGAACTGCAACGCGCGCTGGGCCTGTCGATCGTGTTCGTGACCCACGATATCGGCGCCGCGGTGGAGATCGCCGATCGTGTCGCGGTGATGTACGGCGGCCGGATCGTCGAGGAAGGCCCGATTCGCACGCTGCTGCGCGATGCGCGTCATCCGTACACGATCGCGCTGCTGCAAAGCCGCCAGCACGGCATGGCCCGTGGCGAGCGGCTGGCCGCCATTCCGGGATCGCCGCCCGATCTGGCGGCATTGCCCGCCGGTTGCAGCTTCGCGCCGCGATGTGCCCAGGCCCGGCCCGAATGCCTGCGGCACGTGCCGCAGCCCGTCTCGGTCGGCGACGGCCATCGCGTCAGCTGCGTGCTGGCCGCTGCCACCGAACCTGCATTGGCCGTGGCCTGACCCCACCGGACCGGTCCCGACCATCGCGCATCGCCCGGCCCTCCGGTCGAGCCAGACCCTGCGGAGACCCCATGAGCCTCGCATCGCACCCCTCCCGTTCGTTCATGCCCTACCCAGAAGCCGACGTGCCGCACGCGCTTGACGGGCCCTTGCGGGGGCTGCGCTTCGCCGCCAAGGACCTGTTCGACGTGGCGGGCTACCCCACCGGCGGCGGCAACCCCCACGTGCTGGCGATGTCGGGCGTCAAGTCGTCTACGGCACCGGCGGTGCAATGCCTGCTCGACGCCGGCGCGAAATTCGTCGGCAAGACCCATACCGACGAGCTGGCCTTCTCGATGAACGGCAACAACGCGCACTACGGCGCGCCGGTCAATGGCGCGGCTCCCGACCGCATCACCGGCGGCTCGTCCTCCGGCTCCGCCTCGGCGGTGTCGCACGGCCTGTGCGACCTTGCGCTGGGCACGGACACCGGCGGCTCGGTACGCGCGCCGGCCAGCCATTGCGGCCTGTTCGGGATTCGGCCGACGCATGGCCGCATCTCGCTGGCGGGATGCCTGCCGCTGTGCGACAGCCTCGATACCTGCGGCTTTTTCGCGCGCGATATCGGCACGTTTGCGCGGGTCGCCGATGTGCTGCTGGGCCCGGATGCCAACGCCTTGCCCGCTTCGGTCCGCCTGCTGCTGGCCGACGATCTGTTCGCGCTGGCCGAGCCGGCTGCGCGCGATGCGCTGCTCCCGGTGGCGGCTCGCATCCAGGACGCGCTGGGCAACGGCGATGCGGTCGCGGCCGCGGACCGCCCGATCGGCGATCTGTACTGGGCCTTCCGCTACGTGCAAGGGTGGGAAGCGTGGCGCAGCGATGGCGACATGATCGAGCGCTACGGCCTGCGGCTCGGTCCCGACGTGGCCGCGCGGTTCGCGTTCTCGAAGGAAGTCACCGCGGGCCAGCGCGACGAGGCCATGCAGGTGCGCCGCGCGTTCACCGCCCACCTTGCCGCATTGCTGGGCGACGACGGCGTGCTGCTGTTGCCGACGATGCCCGATATCGCGCCGCTGCGGGACGCCGCGCTCGACACGCTCGAGGACTACCGCAACCGCGCCGTGCAGATGCTGTGCCTGGCCGGCCTGAGCGGCTTTCCGCAGATCACCCTGCCGCTGTGCCGCCGCAATGGCGCCCCGCTGGGCCTGTCGCTGCTCGGGCCGGCCGGCAGCGACCGCACCCTGGTCGCGTTGGCGGGGCGCGTGGTGGCCGCCTTAGGGTGAAGTCTGAAATACCTCCGTCGTTCCCGCGAAAGCGGGAATCCAGTGTCTGCGAAAGTCACTGGGTCCCCGCCTGCGCGGGGACGACGAGTGATAGCGGCTGTGTGTCATTCCCGCGAAAGCGGGAATCCAGTGTCTTTGCAAGCCGCTGGGTCCCCGCCTGCGCGGGGACGACGCGTGATAGCGGCTGTGTGTCGTTCCCGCGAAAGCGGGAACCCAGTGTCTTTGCAAGCCGCTGGGTCCCCGCCTGCGCGGGGACGACGGGTGATAGCGGCTGTGTGTCGTTCCCGCGAAAGCGGGAATCCAGTGTCTTTGCAAGCCGCTGGGTCCCCGCCTGCGCGGGGACGACTGGGTAATCGCTTATCGCGTCACGTCCAGCACCCACCCCGGCTCGATGTGGTCGGGGTTCTCCGCAAGGTTGTACTGCGGATTCAGGTTGATCAGCTCGCGCAGCGCGTAGGCGGCGACCTGCTGGTCCGCGGTCATTGCCTCGGCCTCGGCGTCCTCTTTCTGGCCGTCGGACAGCAGCGTATCGAGGTTCGTCGCCGCGATGCCCCACAGCGTCGACGTCTCGACGCCGGCATGGAAGGGCTGCACGGTCACGCGTCCGTTGCGCGGACGCGGCCGCGACGGCTCGGGCTGTTGCGGCGGCGGTTCGGTAGCAGGCGGCCTGGGCTCCTCGGACGGTTTTTCCGACCGCGGCGGCTGGGTCGGAGCCGGCCGTGTCGGCGACGGGTCCTGCGTCGAGGGAACCGACGGCGTCGAGGACGGCGATGGCGGCTTCACCGGCTGGTCTTCCTCGTCGCTGCCAAGGGTCTCGAGCAGGATCTTCATGCCGAAATTGACGATCACGCCGCCGCCCAGCAGCACCAGCCCATACGGCATCGCGCGGCCGAAGAACTCCCATTTGCGGGGCAGCAGCGACTGGTCCGGCTTCAGCTGAATATTGCCGCCCTTGTCCGCCGCCAGCTTGTTGTACTCCCGGTTGGCGACGCCGCGCTCGACGCGCGACTGCAGGAAGGCACCGACACCGAAGGTGGCAAGGCTCGCCGCACCGAGGCCGCCGGCCACGCCGCCGTACGTCATCACGTCCGTCACCGCCAGTGGAATCGCGCCGGCCGCATACATGCTCATCACGAACTTGCGCGTATGGGCGGCCGGCAGCGCAGGCAGCTTGACCTTGGCGTGGTAGCCGATGCGGTTGGCGATATTGAAGCTCGCCAGCACGCCGTTGGCCGCGAGGAACGCCGTGTTGCTGTACGTCGCGACATTGCCCAGGTCCACGCCGTGATGCATGAACCAGTTCACCGTGGTGGCGTTGTTGATCGCCAGCGTGCCGATCTGCAGGCCGTCATTGATGCGGCCGGCGACGGTGTCCGGCGTCAGCAGCGCCGTGCCGGCCTGCTTCAGCGCCTGCACGGCGGCTACAACTTCCTCCGCCGACGGCTTGTTGGTGTCCGCGCCGACATGCCGCTCGAGGACCTGGATATGCGCGTCGAATGCCTTGCGGTTGTTCTCGCTGATCCCCCAGATCGCGGCGCGGTCGCTGGCCAGCGCCTTGCGCAGCCAGGCGACATCGGCAGGCGTCTGCCGCTCGGTGCGGCGGATCACCCGGTTGGCGAAGGCGGTGCGGCCGGCGGCGATGCCGCCGCGATAGATGAAGCAGGAGCCGGCCACCACCACCGATGCGGCGGTGCCAGGCATCGGGATGAACGGCATCGCCGCGGCGCCGGTGGCGAAGGCCCCGCCGACCGAAGCCGCGGCGGTGGCGTGCAGCTTCCATGGCCGCGGTGTCGGCGTGGGTGACGACGATGCCGGCTGCGGGTTGGCCGGAGCCGGCTTGCCGGCCTGGTTGCCGGCCTGGTTGGCCGCCTGGTTGGCGGCCTCGGCGGCGGCAGGCTGCTCGGCATCGGGATCGGGCCGGGCAGGCTGTGCCGGCTTGGCGGCGCTCGCAGGATCGGCGGACTGGGCAGCCGCCTCGGCGGCCGCGGTCTGCTCCGGCTCGGGGACCGGCCTGGCCTGTTTGCCGCTCGGCGCCGCCTTGGCGGCGTTGCTCGTGTCCGGGGCGCCGGCCGTTTCGCTCGACTGCCCGGACTCGTTCGGCTCCGGCGATGCCGCCCCCTCCGGCTCGGACTCGCCGCCATGCCGGAACGTGGCCGAGCGCACCGTGCCCTGCGGATCGGTCGCGACGCGCGCGACATTGGCCTGCGCGGCCTCTCGCATCTTCGCCAGCACCGTCACCACCGCCTGCCCATGCGCGGCCAGGCCGCCACCGGGCTCGACCGACATCACGTCGGCGATCTTGACGCTGCCGTCGGCGAAGAATGCAAACTCCACGTCCTGCAGCAGCAGGCCGCGCCCGTCCGCGCCGTTCTCGATACCGTGCTCGATCGCATCGAGATCGCGCAGCGTCCGCGCGTTCATCCGCGCGGCATACTGCGGCAGCAGATTGCCATTGCCGTCGAGCAGGTCTGCACTGCCCGCCAGATAGCGTTCATAGACGATGGCCGGATGGCCGAGCACCGTGTCCCCGTCGCCGCCATGGATTCGCAGCGCCGGCATGCCCAGCGCCTCGACCTGCGCCATCGCTTCGCGTTCGGCGCCCATCGGGAAGGCGGCGATCATGCTGTCGTTGCCGAGCCCCACCGCATGGCTGTTGCCCAGCGCAAACACGGTCTTGACTGCACCCGAGCCCAGCCGCGGGCCCAGATAGGAGGCCAGGTCGACGGACGTCTGCCGGCCGTCTTCGTGGACCAGTCGCACCGCGTCGACGCCGTCGACCGCGAAGCCGCGGTTGGCATGGCGATATGGTTGCGGTTGCAGCGTTTGCCAAGCCACGCCTTGCTGATCGAGCTTCAGGACCGGCCGGGGCGGGCTGCCCCCATTGACATCCGCGGGCTCCAGCGCATCGAGCTTGAAGCCCGCCGCCGGCAGCATCACGTCGACGCCCATCACGTCCGCCACCTGCTGCGCGAAGGCACGCCGCGCATGCTGGCTGCCCCCGTCGAGCGCCAGCACGACCGCTCCGCCCTTCTTGCCAGCGTCGGCAAGTTCCAGCGCGAGCCGGTGCGCGCCGACCGCTTCGCCGTTCTCGTCGAGCAGGCCACGCTCGCGATCGAAACGCCCCAGCACGACGTTGTAGTCGCCCGGCACCATCACCTTCAACCGCGAGGCGCCGAACGCCGCATCGGCATGGCGCGGCGCCGCGGCGCGCCACGCGCCGGGGTCGGCGACGTGGATGGCATTGCCGTCGTGGGCGGCGTTCACCGGCCTCGGCGCATCGCCGCGCGGCATCGTGAATGCGCTGTCCGGCAGCGCCTGTCCGCCTTCGCTGACGCCGACGATCGGCAGCGCCGGCATGGCGCCGTAGAAGCGTCCGCCCTGGCTGTGCACGGGCGCATCGGACTGCGCCATCGCCTCGGGGCTCGCATCGACCCGCATCGCGCCGCCGAAGACGGTATCGCCGCCGTCATGCCAGCCGCGGATCTCCCACCTGCCGTCCGGCGCGTAGACACGGGCGTCCAGCGCGGTGGCCAGTTGCTGCGCCAGCGGCAGCGGACCGTCCATGCCGAAGCAGTCGTAGATCAGCACCGGCATGCCTTCGCGATAGTCCGGGTGCAAGCGGATCCGGTCGGCCAGCGCGGCCGCGTCGTAGCCGGGACGGCCGCTGCCGTCCATGTCCATGCGCACGCCCTGGTAGGCGCCCTCGGCGCGCACGGTGAAATAGCCGGGCACCTGCGGCACCGAGATCGGCATCGCGCGGTTGTCGAACGTGACGTAGCCCGCCTCGGCGGCCAGATCCAGATGCGCCCTGGCCCGCGGGAAATGCCCCAGTTGCTGCAGCACGTCGACCCGCTCGCCCGCTTCGTTGCGTACCAGCGGCATGCCCTCGGCAAAGCCCTCCGGCAGCGCCACGCGGATATCGCCTTCGTAGCCGCGGTTCAGCGCGATCTCGCCCGGCACCGTGCTGCCGTCTCGCCGCGACAGCGGCACGGTGCCGATCGCATCGTCGGCGGCCGGCACGCGGCCGGCGCGGTACTGGGCTGCGGGCACGACCTGCAGACGCACCTTGACGCCGACCGCCGCCTGCCGGTCGAGCTGCGCGGCGGCCTGCAGCGGCGAATCGAAGGCGCCGATCACCTTGGGCCTGGCATTGGCCGTATCGGCGTCGCGCACCGCCACATACTTGACGTCGGCCAGCCGGCCGCCGGTTGCATGCACGCTGTCGATCACCGCGGCGATGGCCGCGTCGCCCGGTACGCCGTCGCGCAGCGACCAGCTGCGATCGACGATCGCGGGCACATGGCGGGCCTGGATGTTGCCGCGCCCGCCCTCGTCCGCACCATGGAAGGGACGCCGCAATCCATGCGCGAACAGGTCCTCCAGCACCGAACGCGGCTGCCGGCGCGGCATCGCGGTGCCCATCAGCGCGGGCACCGGCGCGCCGGGACCGGTGGTGGCCTCGGCGCCGGCCCATTGCCGCAGCAGCCGGTACACCGCCAGGTGGACCTCCGGGGAGAAGCCATCGACCGTGGCCACCCGCTGCCGCGACACGCCGTCGACCGCACCGGCGTGGACCGACGCCTCGATGGCCGACAGGATCTGGTTCTCGGTCGGCATCAGATGCGCCTTGCCCAGCTGACGGAGCAACGCGGCGCCAATCGCATAGGCGCCCCAGTTCGACACGCTGGCGGTCACCAGGATGTCGGTCCGGACCACCGAGGCGATCGGCGTGCCGTCCGGCGCCAGCGGGACGAACGCCGCCACATTGCCCATGCCGGCCTCGTTGCCGCCATCGCCGACCGAGGAGGTGCCGATGCCCATCTCCTGCGCCGCCTTCAGGAACGCATCGATACCCGGCGTGAAATCGTCGAGGTTGACCCCGCGCATGTTGTGCTTGGTGCCGGCAGCCGTGCGGCCGGGCAGTTCGATCGACGACACGTGATCGGGCCGCAGTTCCTCCAGCATCGCGCGGACCACCGGCGAGCTGCTGTCCGCATGCTCGTCGAACACGTGGACGGAATCGAGCGGCTGGCCCATGTCTGCCAGCGCCGCTTCGAGGATCGGCTGGTTGGCTGAATCGACGATATAGCTGACGCGCTTGCCGGCGGCGCGCAGCATCGCGCCCAGCGCCACGGTTCCGGGCGGGCCGTCGGTTTCGGGCAAGCCCTCGGCCACCGAGAAGCCGGTCAGCAGCAGCACGTGTTCGGCATCGGCCATCGCCGCGGCGGCGTGCACCGCCCCCTTTGGAATCGCCAGCCGGTCGATATTGCGGCCGGTATAGCCGGTCACCATCGCGTCGATCGCGGCCGGCATCCGGTTGGCATCGAGAATGCCGCGAATCTGGCCCGGATCGGTGCTCGCGCTGAACTCCGGCACGCCGAACGCACGCGCGCGAGGATCCTCGGTCATGCCTTGAGCGAGCCGCACGACCTCGCTGGCGCGGCCCGTGGTCACCGCCAGCAGCGGCAGCATGTCCTGGGCGCTGACCTCCTCGAACGGAATCGGCTCGGGCAGCAAATCGTCCTGCTTCAGCACGCCGCGCTCGATCAGCCGGTCGACCAGCGCCTTGGCCTGGTACTGCATCGGGTCGATCAGCTTGACGTGGCCGAGGCCGCTGGCATCGAGCTGCTGGCGGATCAGCTTGGCCAGCGCCGGATAGTGCGTGCAGCACAGCCACAGCGACTCGGTCTCGGGCGGAATCCGCTCGGCGTTGATGTACTTGGCGACCAGCTTCTGGATCGCCACCAGTTCCGGCCCTTCCTTGGCCTGGTGCTGCAGCGCGTTGACCGCGGCGGCCCACTCGTTGGCGCCGATCTCCAGCACGTTCTGCCCGGTGCGCAGCGCGTCCACCGCATCGCGATAGGCATGGCTGTTGACGGTGCCCGGCGTGGCGACCAGCGCAAAATTGCGGCCGCCGTCCTGGGCCATCGCGCGGGCGGTGGTGTGGATCAGGTTGATGAAATCGCGCTCGCTCAGCCCGGCCCAGCCTTCCGGATAGGTGATGCACGCCGTGTTGCAGCCGAGCGCGTTGGCATCGGCCTGTTGCTGGTGCATCGCGTGCAAACCGTCGTTGACGCGGCGGATCAGGTCGTCGCGCTCGCGCCCGCCGTAGGTGCCCGCGGCGTGGTCGCCGTACGCGACCAGCTGCACGCGCTTGCCGGTCATCGAGAAGATGTGCCGGGCGATGTTCATCGCGGCCAGGATGCCGCCGTTGCTGGAGTCGAATACGGTGACCTCGATGATGTCGTCGATCACCTTGATGCCGAACTGCTCCGGGTCCACGCCCTTCGGCACGAAGCGGCGCTGCATGCCGTCCAGCATCTGCGCCAGGTCAAGTCCATCCGGCAACTGCTTGGCCTGAGCCTGCAGCAGCTCGTACAGCCCCAGGAAGCTGCGCTTGTCGAGGCCGCGCATGCTGGTCGCGCCGCGCTCCAGCGTGACGCTGTCATACGCGTGCAGCGCGGCCATGCGGTCGATCATCGCGGCGACGCGATCGGTCGTCGGCATCGCGTGGTCGCTGCCGGACGCGCGCTGCAGCGCAAAGCCGACCGCCTGCGCCGCCAGGTTGGTGTTCATGCCGACCACCGGATGGCTCGCGCCGACCGCCGACCACTGGTCGATATCGGCGGGCTCGACATGCAGCGACGTCATCGCGCGCTCGAGCGCCGAGCGCATGCCCGCGGTATGGCTGTCGGCGCCGATCGCCACGGTGACCAGGTCCTTGGCATTGGCCTCGACCAGCAGCTGGTCGACCCGCGGCGCACCGTCGAGGCGCTCGCCGTTGGCCAGCCGGTATTCGCCGACGCGGTTGCGGCCGGCCACCTCGACCGCGACCACGGCCTGGGTCCGATACTTTGCCAGCAGCGCCTGCGCCTGCTGGGCGGCCCCGGTCGAATCGGTGGCGGTGAAGGTCTCGATGCGGGCATCGGCCAGACCCAGTTCGCCCTGCAGCAGATCGGCCAGCAGCGCCTCGTGCGCAGGGTCGGTGACGAAGATCACCTCCTTGCCCAGCGCGCTCAGATAGGCGCCGAGCGACGCCGCGCCCAGCGGTCCATGCGTGTCCGCGCCGCCGTGCAGCGTGGCGGGCGACGTTGCGATCAGCACCGTATCGACATCTTGCAGCGCCCGCGCCGCCAGCTCGGCGCCATAGGGCACCGACAGCGACATCGGGCGCCCGTCCATGCCGGCCACGCGGTCCAGCGGCGAAATCGCGTTCTGCAGCACGATCGACGGCTCGGCGCGCGCGGCCTCGAGCACGGCGGCACGGCCGCCGCCGCCATGTGCAAACACCGCGCTGCGGACATTGGGCCGGACAT